>NZ_JAUORC010000001.1:0-240831 GCF_030547465.1 Shewanella sp. 5_MG-2023 | reverse complement strand
GAAGGTTCGAATCCTTCACGGCCCACCACTTTTCTGAAAGTGAGATTGCCTGTTAGGCTTTAATTCAGACGTAATGCCTCGTTACGTAAAATTAGATTGGTCGTTAGCTCAGTTGCTTGTTCACACAGACAGTTGGCTTTTGTTCCAAGTTAGTACAATAAGTATTAATAAAACCAAGATGGGCCGTTAGCTCAGTTGGTAGAGCAGTTGGCTTTTAACCAATTGGTCGAAGGTTCGAATCCTTCACGGCCCACCACTTTTTTGAAAGTGAGATTGCCTGTTAGGCTTTGATTCAGTTCCTCCTGTTAGATAGTCCTATGTTTTTTTTCGTTTAATCAAGCCCATCAAACGCTTTAATATTTATATCTCCGTCTTTCTCATTCAGATTTAAACCGTAAATTGTTTTTGCTCATATCAAGTGTTTATCATTCTTTAGATTTAAACTTTTTTATTTTCCACCTACTTTTGTCTAATAGACCTATTGCTAATGTTGCTTGCTTGTTAAGTGGGTCATATTGCTATGGATGATAAGAATAGGGAGAGAATGATGAAACAAACACAAATTAGTTTAGCTATAGGTTGTTCATTACTGTTATTGAGCAGTACTAGCTACGCAGATACAGAAATGGAGTTTGGTGGCTATGTCAAAGCTGATGTGATGTTCAGCAGTTATAGCAATGGGGCACCTGACTCAGGAAACTTATCTCGTCAATTTTATGTACCAGGTACCATTTATGGTGAAGCTGGTAATGGTAAGGAAGTCGTCGACTTTCAAGCCCGCGAAACGCGTTTTAATTTTAAAACTGTATCAGATTTCGATGGCCATAAATTATCAGGTTTTATCGAACTTGATTTTATGACTCATACTGATGGTAATGAGCGAGTATCAAACAGTTATTCCCCGCGTATTCGACAAGCCTTTGTCAGTTATGACAATTGGACTGTTGGTCAAACATGGACTACCTTCCAAAATCCAGGTGCATTACCTGAAAATTTAGACTTTGTGGGCGCAGCTGATGGTACGCCGTTTGTGCGTCAAGCGATGATCCGCTACACCAATGGCGGCTTTCAAATTGCGGTAGAAAACCCAGAAACAACCGTAAACCAATATGGTACAGCGTCAAGAGTGACCAGTGGTAGCGGTATGGTTCCTGATGTCGTTGCTCGTTATAACTTTAAGTCTGAAGGTGGTTCAGCAATTTCACTTGCTGCAATGGTTCGACAGTTAAATGTAGAGCAAGACTTTAAAGATGAAGATGGCAATGTTTTACAGTCAGTTGATTCAAGCGAACTGGGTTATGGTGCCAGTATCGCGGGTGTTATCCCTGTAGGTAACGATGACTTCAAGTTTTCAGTCACTTATGGTGAAGGCCTAGGTCGTTATATGGCGCTTAACTATGCCAATGCTGGTAACTTAGATGCATCAGGTGATATCCAAACTATTAGCTCTTATGGTGGCTTTGCTGCTTACCGTCATTGGTGGAATGATAAATGGCGTAGTAGTTTAACCTTTGCTGCACTAGAAATTGATAACGATACTTCATTATCAAGTGATGGTGTCAATGCGAGTTCATACTCTGGTTATATCAACTTACTCTACTCACCAACAAAACCGTTAACGTTTGGTGTTGAGTATATGTATGCTATGAACGAAAAAGAAAGTGGTGTAGATGGCGATTTAAGCCGAGTGTTATTCTCTGCTAAATACGTTCTATAAAAATATTTTTCTTAAATACAAAAAAGGGTTAATTCAATAAATTAACCCTTTTTATTGTCTGCGAAATGCGCTCAACGCAGCTTAGTTGTAATCATTGGTGATTAAGCAACTAATTTATTGTCGCGAACGTATTTATCATATTCTGTGTAACCGCCAACATGAACTTCATCAACGAAGATTTGCGGTACTGTTTCAACTGGCTTACCAACAGTTTTTTCTAAGTCTGCTTTAGAAATGCCTTCAGCGTGAATATCGACATATTTGAATTTAAAATCGTCACGTTGCGCAGTTAATTTTTCTGATAATTCAACAGCACGAACACAATATGGGCAGCCTGGACGGCCAAAAATAACAACAAACATAGTGACTCCTTTTTTTGATTTGACGATTTATACCATAAGTTTTATCGAATTGATATTGTATAAGCGCAGCGACTAAAAACTACTATCCGTGATCGTTTTATAACGGCCTTTATAGTCAAAAAACTTTTCGACTAAATCCCATTTATGTTTCTGTTTTTTCAAAAGTAATAAGTCCGGCTTTTTAAAGTGCTCACTATGGGCGATTAAATCGGCGGGCTTTTTATATTGTGGGTGCTTCATGCCGGGAGTTCGACAATGAGGAGAGATAAATATAGCAAACAAAGCGCGGCGTTGCGCTGGTGTGTGCATATTAAAGTATTCTTTAAAGTCATTCGATTCAATATCAAAGTATTGCACCACAAGCTTGCCATTTTCTTCGATAAGCTGCATCTCTTGGCATTTAAACAAATGATGATGTTGAGACGACAATACCTGCTTTAAACGCTTGTCAGGATCAATGAGGGTAGATTGACAGATATGACAAATGCGCGCCGCGATATCATTTTCAGCGCCACAATCAGGGCAAGCTTTAGAACGAAATCTAAAGTCACACTGTTGAATGTTTGATGACGAGTCCTCTATTAGCCCCTGACAGCGTCTACCAAAGTGTTCAACAATATCACCGTCATTATCCACCAAGCCCCAAAAAGTATTGGCAAATTGGCATACAGGGCAATGCACTTGCACTGGCACAGATTTACTATTGGGTTTTACTTGACCCACTTCAGGAAAATATAAGTCATAACCGTTAGCGGCATAATCAATGACTAAGCAATCTTGTTTATCAGGCGCTAAGCGTAAACCTCGGCCAATCATTTGTTGAAATAAGCTTACTGATGCTGTGGGCCTTAAAATAACAATTAAATCGACATGAGGGGCGTCAAAGCCGGTGGTTAATACAGTAACATTGACGATGAATTTAATTTTCTGTTGTTTGAACTGACTAATAATTTCGTCGCGTTCTGCATGTGGTGTATCTGCTGTAATGAGTGCAGCATCGTCATTTAATAATTTAAGTACTTCTTTTGCATGACGAACTGTCGCCGCAAAAATTAATACGCCTTTACGAGAGTCTGCTAATTGTTGTACTTGTTTTATGATGGCAGTGGTTGCGCGGCCTTGATGGTTGAGTAAATCATCAACTTCCTTTTGCGGAAATTCACCTGTATTACTTGGCTCTAACTGACTAAAGTCATATTGGGCACTTAGTCCATCAAATATTTTGGGTGCGGTTAAGTAGCCTTTTTTTATGAGCGGCCGCATAGGTAATTCAAAAATGCACTTTTCAAATACTGGCTTGTCAGCATTGCCTATTTTTCCATGGTAATGATGTCGATATATCCAACCTAAACCCAATCGATAGGGCGTGGCAGTTAGCCCTAACAGTTTTATTTGTGGATTAATCTTTTTGAGGTGAGTTAATAACTGTTGGTATTGGCTATCTTTATCATTACTGACTCGGTGACATTCATCAATTATTACCAATGAGAATGATTGGCAGAATTGCTCGGGCTTTCGCGCTGCTGATTGCACACTGGCGACCACGGTTTTACCATGGGCTTTTTTTTGCTTTAAACCCGCAGAATAAATATTGGCATCTTCAGTGAGTAAACCCACTTTTTCTGCATTTTGTGCCACGAGTTCTTTCACATGGGTCAAAACTAAAACGTTACCACGGGCAATTCGAGCTAGTTCGGCTATCACAATACTTTTGCCTGCTCCTGTAGGAAGTACCAGCACAGCAGAGTCATTAGTTTGCTTAAAATGGGTTATAGCAGCGTTAACAGAGTCTTGTTGGTAATCGCGAAGTGAAATGGTTGCAGACATAAGTGAGTATGAAATGGCTTATTATTTAATATTGATCATGCAGGGTACTGTAGCATGAATACAAGCTAGCGCGGCGCAGTCTATTCAATAAAAGTCGCTGAATACATATCGTTTCAGCATGAGTTGATAGAGATTTAAGCCAGAATAAATATAAAAAAGCCCCCTCAGTGAGAGGGCAACGAGAATCTGGTTAGGAGTTCTCAGGTTGGTAAGAGGGTGGGGAGTACTTAATAACCTCTTATTTTAAACTACTGTTATTGAGTTTTGTTTAAACGAGACTCTATCAAGGTATCAATCACCGCTGGATCTGCAAGGGTAGAAGAATCGCCTAAGTTGGTTACTTCATTTGCGGCAATTTTACGTAAGAAGCGGCGCATGATTTTACCTGAACGTGTTTTAGGTAAACCGCCAGCCCATTGAATTAAATCTGGGGTGGCTAGTGCGCCAATCTCTTTACGCACCCATTGACGTAGCCCTTGACGTAACTCTTCAGTTTCTTCAACGCCGTTAATTAAGGTTACATAGGCATAAATGCCTTGGCCTTTAATATCATGGGGGTAACCTACAACTGCGGCTTCAGCGACAAGATCGTGTGATACAAGCGCGCTTTCAACTTCAGCAGTACCGAGGCGGTGGCCCGATACGTTAATTACGTCATCAACACGGCCAGTGATCCAGTAATAACCATCCTCATCACGACGAGCGCCGTCACCAGTAAAGTACATACCTCTAAAGGTTTTAAAGTAAGTGAGAGCAAAACGATCATGGTCGCCAAATACGGTGCGCATTTGTCCCGGCCAAGAGTCGAGAATAACAAGGTTGCCGTCTACAGCGCCTTCAAGAATATTACCCATGTTATCAACTAATGCCGGCTGAACCCCAAAAAATGGACGCGTAGCAGAGCCCGGTTTTGCATCTGTGGCGCCAGGTAATGGGCTAATCAAAATACCACCGGTTTCAGTCTGCCACCATGTATCCACAATTGGGCAGGATTCATGGCCAATCACTTCATGGTACCAGCGCCAAGCTTCAGGGTTAATGGGTTCACCCACCGAGCCCATTACCCGTAATGAGCTACCATCAAAACCATCAAACTGTTCTTTACCTTCTGCCATTAAAGCGCGAATTAACGTTGGTGCAGTATATAAAATATTAACTTTATGACGGTCGACCATTTCACCAAGACGAGCTGGATTTGGAGAGTTTGGTACTCCCTCATGAATAAGGATAGTTGCGCCATTGGCTAATGGACCATATACCATGTAGGAGTGACCGGTGATCCAACCCACATCAGCAGTACACCAATATACTTCACCTTCTTTGTAATCAAAAACATACTCGTGAGTCATTGAGGCGTAAACCATATAACCACCAGTGGTATGCAACACACCTTTCGGGTTACCGGTTGAGCCTGAAGTGTATAAAAGAAATAGCGGGTCTTCAGCGCCCATTTCTTCAGCTTGGCAATGCTCTGATGCCGTTGCAACAACATCGCTCCACCATATATCTCGGCCTTCAACCCAGTCGATATCACCACCAGTTCGTTTAAGTACAATGACTTTTTCGACACAATCTACATCTGGGTTATTAAGCGCTTCATCAATGCTACGTTTAAGCGGAATTTTACGGCCACCACGCACGCCTTCATCAGCGGTGATCAAGACTTTTGATTTGCCATCAATTACGCGTGATGCAATTGAATCAGGTGAGAAACCGCCAAATACCACCGAATGGATCGCGCCAATGCGGGCACAAGCAAGCATAGCAACGGCCGCTTCAGGCACCATAGGCATATAAATTGTGACTACATCACCTTTACAAACCCCCTGGCTACGTAGGGCATTGGCAAATTTACACACATCAGTATGCAGTTCACGATAAGTGATTTTACGCTGTTCATTGGCATCGTCACCTTCCCAGATGATCGCTACGCGGTCGCCATTATCTTCTAAATGGCGATCTAAACAGTTTGAAGATGCGTTTAATGTGCCATCATAAAACCACTCAATAGACAGGTTATGATCATCAAAAGAGGTTTGTTTAATTTTGGTATAAGGCTTGATCCAATCGATGCGCTTACCGTGTTCTCTCCAAAAACCTTCAGGATTAACCACAGATTCTTGGTACATTTTTTTATACTTATCATTATCGACCAGTGCATTTTTAGCGAAATCGGCTGGTACTTTGTAGAGAGACTGCGAGCTCATATGGCTTCCCTTTGTCAAAATTTGCGTTATGAAAGTATCCTCTGCATGATGATGTTAACTCCATTAGACCTTGGTCTAGTTTTAAAATATCCTTAATATTTAGCTTGTTGCGCGTGTTAACATCTCATGCAAATAACGCAAAATTATTGCATAATTAATAAGCGAATATAATAAAAAGAGAAAGCTATGAATTTAACCTTAGTCGTTGCTGTGATTGCAATTTGCTATGTGTCATTACTGTTTATACTGGCCTGGGGCGCTGAACGTTGGTTTAGTAAAATCACTAATAAAGTTCAAGTATGGATATACGGCTTAAGTCTAGCTGTTTACTGTTCTTCATGGAGCTTCCTTGGCACAGTAGGTCAATCAGCGAACGATTTATGGTCTTTCTTGCCGATTTATCTTGGCCCAATCTTAATTTTTACCCTGGGTTTTGGGGTATTACGCAAAATGGTTTTAGTCTCTAAAGCGCAAAATATAACCTCGGTAGCCGATTTTATTGCCGCGCGCTATGGAAAATCCCAAGCCCTTGCTGCCATAGTGACCCTAATAGCACTATGCGGCATCATGCCCTATATTGCGCTGCAACTTAAAGCCATGGTATTTAGCCTTAATTTATTTCAACCTGATAATTTACCTTTAAATGGCGTCAGTATCCCTTTGGTGATTACTTTCATTTTGGCTATATTTGCGATTTTATTTGGCACTCGTAAATTGGATGCCACCGAACATAATCCTGGGATGATGGTAGCGATCGCTTTTGAGTCACTGATTAAATTAGTCGCCTTTTTGATTGTCGGTGTGGTGATTACTTATGGTTTTTTTGATGGTTTTGATGATATCTGGCAACAAGCGAAAGACAAAGAACTCATCAACCATGGCACTTTAAATATCGCTTCAATTTTACCGGAAATGCTGGTGGGGATTGCCGCCTTTATGTGTATGCCAAGGCAATTTCATGTGATGGTAGTTGAGTGTGCAGAAGAAGGGGTGTTAAAAAAAGCCCGCTGGATCTTTCCCTTGTATTTGGCCATGTTTGGCTTATTTGTGGCGCCATTAGCCCTTGCTGGTAAATTATTACTTGGTGATACCGTGGCGGCAGACACTTATGTGATTAACCTGCCTTTAGCATTAGATCAGCCTGTTCTCGCCGTTATTGCCTTATTAGGCACGCTTTCAGCAGCGACGGGTATGGTGATTGTTGCTGTTGTGACCATTAGTGTCATGATCAGTAACGAATGGTTAGTTCCAGTTATGCTACGTACTGGTAAAATCACTGGCACTAATTTCAATCAATTTGCGCGTTTTTTATTAAATGCGCGCCGTTTAGCCATCATCATTATTTTGGCCTTGGGTTATTTTAGTTACTTAATATTTGGTAGTAATGAATCGTTATCTCACCTTGGGCAGCTATCATTCGGTGCTTTTGCGCAGCTAGCACCCGCACTCATAGGTGGCTTGTATTGGAAGTATGGTAACCGTGCTGGGGTGTTTTTAGGTTTAGCAGTAGGCTTTTCATTGTGGTGTTATATTTTATTTGAGCGCAGCGTAGGCTTAGTGGGCGATACTGGGATCTTAGCGTCTATTAGCCCGGAAGTGGATGACACTTTAGTGGCGCTATTAGCCAATATTGCCTTTTATATTTTAGGCTCGTTGTGGTTTCGAGCTGGGGTAGCTGAGCGCATTCAAGCCAGCCATTTTATTAATCCAGGCATTATTAAAAAGGACAGTAACCGAAAACATGGGGCGATATCTCAACAAGATTTATTAATTCTTGCCAGTCGTTTTGTTAGTCCAACCCGCGCTTATGAAAGCTTTAGTCAATACTCGCCAGCTGCGGTAAGAAGTGATTCTTGGCATAAAGTGGCTGATGAAGCGTTAATCTCACACACAGAGCATATGCTTGCAGGTGTGCTAGGAGCATCGAGCGCCTCACTGGTGATGGACTCGGTGTTACAAGGTCGCGATTTAGCCCTTGATGAAGTCTTTAGTTTAGTGGATGAAGCGTCAACCAAGGTGATGTTAAGCCAAGACATGTTACGCGGCGCCATTGAACATGCTTATGAAGGCATGAGTGTGGTGGACAAAGATTTAAACTTGGTCGCATGGAATTATAAATATGCCGAGCTATATGATTATCCTGACGGTTTTTTAAAGCAAGGCATGCCAATTAGTGAAGTGGTACGTTTTAACGCTGCCAGAGGCTATTGTGGAGAGGGTGAAATTGATGCTCAAGTAGAAATGCGAGTGCAGCATATGCGCGCGGGCACAGAGCATACCTCAGAGCGACAACGCCGAGACGGTAAAGTGATAAAAATTCAAGGTAATCCAATGCCAGATGGCGGCTTTGTGATGACCTTTACCGATATCACCCAATACCGTGAGCAAGAGAAAGCCTTACTAGAAGCCAATGAAACCCTTGAAAGTCGAGTAAAAGAACGTACCTATGAACTGGCAATGCTTAACAGCGAACTACTAGAAGCAAAAGCCCAAGAAGAAATGGCTAATGCGTCAAAAAGTCGTTTTCTTGCGGCCGTTGGGCATGATCTTATGCAGCCGCTTAATGCTGCAAGATTGTTTACTGCTTCACTAGCGCAATACCCGAATCTTGATTTAGAAGGGCAAACCACTTTATCCCATATCAACAACTCCTTGCGAACAGCGGGGGAGTTATTAACTGATTTATTGGATATATCAAAGCTTGATTCAGGCATGGTGGAGGTTAACCGCCGAGATTTTGCTATTGCTGACTTACTCACAGGTCTTGCTGTTGAGTTTGAGGCTATGTCAAAAGACACTCAAATTCGCTTCAATATGATCCCCTGTAATGCCACTGTCAACTCAGACTTATCCTTACTGAGGCGTATATTACAAAACTTTTTAACCAATGCTTACCGCTATGCTAGAGGCGGTAAAGTGCTGTTGGGTTGTCGCCGCCGAGGAAAGTATCTCGAAATTCAGGTGTTAGATACAGGTTGTGGCATTGATGAGCATGAAACAGAAGAGATATTTAAAGAGTTTAAACGCTTAAATCATCCCAGTAGCCAAAATGTCAGCGGCTTAGGCTTAGGGCTCGCTATTGCTGATCGAATAAGCAAGGTGTTAGATCATCAAATTCAGGTTTCATCAAAGCTTGGTCAAGGTTCAGTGTTCTCAATTATCGTGCCTTTAGGTGAAACCATCAGTGAAAAGTCAGCTAAGCCGGTACCAAACTTAACCCAGCCCTTAGCTGGGGTAAAAGTGCTTTGTATTGATAATGAAGAGGCCATTTTGGCAGGGCTTGAAAGCTTATTAACTCGCTGGAAGTGCGAGGTGATTTGTGCAACCGATTTAGCTGATGCTCGTATTAAACTTGGCCTTAAAGGGGTTGCTCCTGATATCGTTTTAGCTGATTACCATTTAGATAACAATCAAAATGGCGTCGATGCTATGGATGGTATTCGTTCGCGCTACGGTGAACATTTACCCGGGATCTTGATAACGGCTAATACGAATAAGGATTTGGTTGAGGATGTACAAAAGCGTGGTTATCACTATATGGCTAAAATGATTAAACCAGCGGCATTACGGGCGTTAATATCAAGTTTAGTGAAGTAGGCCAATGAAGGGTTAATAAACGAAATCAAGCGCGTTAACGGCAAAAGGAAGAGCAATGATAACTGTCTATGGCGATAAAAAAATCAGGTAACTGTTACAAAATAAAGCTAACTTTGGCGCTACTCAATATTGATTATCAATGGCAAGACGTGGACATTATGGCTGGAGGCAGCCAAACCAAGGCTTTTTTAGCTAAAAAACCAAACGGTAAGTTACCGATTATTGAGCTAGATGATGGTCTAGTGCTAGCCGAGTCCAATGCCATCATTGGATACTTGGCCGCTGGCTCGAGGTTAATTCCTGACGATAAATTTAATAATGCCTTAATGTATCAATGGCTGTTCTTTGAGCAATACAGTCACGAGCCTTGTATTGCCGTTGCTCGGTTTATCAAACTTTATCAAGGTATGCCAGTAGAGCGGCAAGCTGAGTTTGATAACTTACAAATTCAGGGGGGTAAGGTATTGAAATTAATTGATAACCAGTTAGCAGGGCAGGCATTTATGCTCGGTGAGCTATTTAGCCTGGCAGATATTGCGCTTTATGCCTACACCCATGTGGCCCATGAGGGTGGCTTTGATTTATCGGTTTATCCCAATTTCCAACAATGGTTAGCTAATGTTGAGTCACAAGCGGGTTTTGTTTCCATGCTCGATTAATCAATCGCGATCTTTTATCTGACCAGCTTAATCATTAGCAGCATTACTGATAAATTAAGCGTGTTGCAGCAAATCGGTTAAGTAAAGTGTGCATGATGTAACACAGTAATAAAGTCGCTACTATGGCAACCAAAATACTGCTAATACGGTAAAGTGCGCTATATATCAGATCGCTCCCTGGGCTTAGGTATTGGCCAAATAAAATACCCAGCGTGGTCATCGCTCCAAAACCAACGCCTGCGCCGACTTTTTCTTTAACATGAACTTGGCTAAATAGCATTAATCCGAACCATAAAACCGGCACTACTAAGATAAGCAGCCCCGACCAATCATAGAGAAACAACTGGGCTAACACACCGAATGTCACTCCAAGAAAGGTACCTATCGCACGTTTAAGGGCATAATTTAATACCCCAGTAAAATGCATCGGATAAAGTAATAAAATTGTGGCAGCTTGCGCCGACATAGAGTCTTGCAGATTAAATATCTGGAACACGATAAAAGATGCTGTGGCGATAGTTGCCCCCAGTAATACTTCATGTCGCATTCGATTTACTGATTTTGCTGGTGGTTTTTGCAATTTTCTGGGTTCAACATCAGGGATTAACGAGACCATGATATAGGCGATAATGATTGCCAGTATTGTGGCGCCGAGATTAGCGCCGATGAGACCGTTTAGATCAGTATCAGGGTAACTGGCAAAATTAAGCATGATGCTCAGATTAAGTAAACTATTGGCACCATAAAGAAAAAAACTACCGCGGGTCATGGCGGTAAAAAAGCCAACAAACACCCCAAAAATAATCAGGGTCATTAAGACTGGATGGCCACCAAATAAACCACCGATAACGCCTACCACTAATCCAGCTGTGACAGAAGACGCCAACACCTGCCGCGCGACATGGGCGGTGAACACAGGTGCTAGCCCTAGCAATACCATAGGGGTAACAGTATAAAACACCCCGTTACTAAAGCCGAACAGTTTGCACAAAGTAAAGCCAATCGTGCCAGCAGTGGCAATACGTAGACATTGACGTAAATCATTGGCTGTCATGGGATTAAATCTTAGTAACATGATTGTTGCCTTGTGTCGCTGTAATATATTTAAAATAGCGCATCTATCAAATGTATGATGTTAATAGATATAGTGCAGCATACTGATGGCTTTAATCTGCCCATGAGCTAATAAGTTCAGCAAACTATTTTCTGGCATTATCTGCACCGTCGCCCGTGCCCCCGTTGGCAATGTTCTCATGACTTCGTCATTATCTAATTGTAAATGCAATCTCATTCTTTGGGCGTCACGGACCCAGCGATCAGATTGTTGCGGAGTCGCTAAACTGCCATTGGCATCGAACTGTCCGGCGCTAACCCCAGCATCAATACTGCTGACGTGGGCGCGATATAAACGGCCTGGTTCACCGTCAAACGCAACAAGGGCTTTAGATGAAATTGAGACATCTCGTAATGCCTTTTCTCTAAAATCAGCAATAATATCCACATCATCAGAAACAAGAGCCAGTAGTGGCTGGCCAATGGCCGCAAAGCCGCCGACCATGATTTGCAAGTTAGTAACTGTGCCGTCTTGATCCGCATGAACTTGGGTATAAGACAGGTTTAATTTGGCTTGGGTTAAGCGATTTTCGGCCTGACGTACTTTTAAGTTATTGTTACCGTAAACACCGCGGCTCACTTCTAATTGCTTTAAACGGGCTTGGGTTGCCAGCAAATTTGCTTCAGCCGCAGCGGCATCGCTGTCAGCTTGATCGCGTTGCTGTTGGGATACGCCATTAGTTTTGTACAGTGCATCAAGACGCTTTGCTTCGCTGCGCTTTTGTTGTGATGTGGTTTGGCTGGCATTGACATCAGCTTGCGCCGCTAACAAAGAGGCATCTAGCTCAGCGTTATCTTGCTGGACTTGCTCTAAAGCCAACTGCGCTTCATCTACCGCTAACTTATACGGTCTAGGATCTACTTCAAACAGTAATTCACCCTTGCTAACAACTTGGTTATTAGTGACAGCAATAGTTTTAATGCGGCCATTAACTTGTGGGGTAACCTTAGTCACAACCCGAGTTGCCATAGCCTGCGGCGTTAATGGCATAGCGGCATCAGCAAACATAAAGTAACCAAATACTAGCATAAAGCCTGCTAAGGCAATTTTTGTTAGCCGCGAAAATTGTTGATCTGGTGTCATATTTGTATTCACTTACTTGTCTGTCATTTTAGCTAATTTGGTTAACGCATTATTACCAATCAGATTAATTACTCTTTCAAACTCAGTAAGTTCTTCAGCATTTATGCCTAAGAGCAATTGGCTACGGATATTGATAATTGTTACTTCGACTTTCGTTATTAAATCTAGTCCAGCAGGAGTCAAATTGACAAGTCTGGCGCGTTTATCATGGGGGCAACAGTGGCGTTCAATGAGCCCTTGCTGTTCTAATTGGGCTAAGGTGCGCATTAAAGAGGCCAGTTCAATTTCTAAGGCATTGGCTAATACTTTTTGACTGAGGTTGTCGCCTAATCGCCACAGTTTCCATAAGGCTGTCCAGCGTGGGTAAGTTAACTCTAAAGGGGCAAGTTCAATGTCAACAGCGGTGCGCCATAAGCGATGCAGACGCCCCAATTGTTCTGCCAGTGATAGCTCTTTCATATGGTCGAATTCTTTTTGCATCATGGTTCCATTTACTTAGCGTGCTAACTATTATACTTGGTTAGCACGCTAAGTAAATTGATTTTTTATCGCAGTGATTGCCCTAGTGTTATATATAACGCTAAGGCAATGATAGAAAATAGAATAAATTTCAAACAAATAGATGTATCATTTTATGTTAATACTTAAGTCGTAATAGTCAGCAACAAGAATGGATAATTCAATAGGTAAAAGTTGAAATCTAAACACCAATGAAAAAGAATTAAAAGTATTTAGCAAGGATATCCAAGACTAGGTTTATACTGAATTAACTGACTACAACAAAGCACTTCTAACTTTAATCATCATAGTCACTGTGCCGTCACTAACGCGAGTCTGCCTGCGTTTAAACTCGTTCTTATAATTACAGCCTCATTTCCATAACAGCTTCACTAGTAATAGCTACATCTAGCTCACTTCCTTTAAGTGGGTGTTATCCGTCCTTTATTCAATGTATTTATTATTAAAAGGTAGACAATGTGGTCGCCATAAAGAAATGCCCATCAATGACTGGCGATAGCCCAATTGATGAAACCTTGTTTGCGCTTATTGCGCAGGATATCGAAGCAAAAGGCTACAGTATTCGGCCAACGGCCTTGGCAGATGCATTAGCGAACAATTTGTTTAATCATCAGCAAGGGATAGAAGCAGACAAGTTTGAAGAAGCAGGTATAGGAAGGGGTGGCGAGTATTTAAAAAATGAGTTTGTTAGAACTGATGCCATTAGCTGGATAACCAATGGATCTGAAGCAGGCAGAGATTGGCTCACTTGGACCGCCAACTTGCAAAGCTTTTTAAATAGACGATTATTTCTAGGTTTGTTTTCATTTGAAAGTCACTTTGCTCATTATGGCCCAGGTGATTACTATAAAAGACACTATGATGCTTTTAAGGGCGAAGCGAATCGAGTGCTTTCAATCGTGGTATATTTTAATCGAGCGTGGTCAGCGTCAGATGGCGGCGAGTTAGTGTTATATCAAGATAACGTCGATAAAGAAGGCATTAAAGTAATGCCATTACTGGGCACGATAGTGACATTTTTAAGTGAAGAGTTTCCCCATGAAGTATTGGCAGCCAAGCGGGATCGATATTCTATCGCTGGTTGGTTTAGGGTTAATACTTCTATCGCTGCTAAAGTCGATCCGCCGAGGTAAGTTATCCGTCTAGATGCGCTTAACCAACAGCTGGGCGATAAGCTGTTTATTTTACTAGCTCTGATAATGAAGCATCATTTTTTATTGAATTTTGACAGGAGAGAGCCGTTGAAATTAGCAGCTGCAATAAAACATTTTTGGTCCTTTGGTATTATCAGCGGACTAATAGTCTCGGTATTGGTAACACTCTTTATTGTCATATGGGAATGGCTCGAAAATCCTGGCGGCATATTTCACGGCGCTGAAGGTACAAATTGGCAATTTGTTTATGACACTGGCATCAGTTGGTTTATGCCTACTTTTATCTATGTCGCTATCATTGCCGCAGTGAGCCACCTCATATATTCAGCGATAAAATGGCTCAGTGATTCAGCTGATAACTCAAAATGAGAGTATTTAATGGGCAAGAGAATAGAATCAGTAACGTAGGTTTTGTGTAGCCAAAGTGATAGCCGCTATGATCGTACTAGCTGACAACAATATAAATGGGCTTTTTATTAAGTGTATCTGCAACAAAAAACTGCCTCAGCAACTAAAGTTTAATGGGTTAAGGTAATGACTTGCATAAGTGTACTTTCATGTCGTGTTAGTGACGTTGATTTATTGCTCAAACAATTTAATTAATGAACACTTTGGTTTTTTTATCAACACTTAAACATTTTTATGTCATTTAGGGATTTACAGCGACCGCAGCTTGTCATATTATTCGCGGCGTTCGGAGAGATGGCAGAGTGGTCGAATGCACCGGTCTTGAAAACCGGCATGGGTTTGTAGCCCATCTAGGGTTCAAATCCCTATCTCTCCGCCATATTCAAGACGAAAGGCTCATCAGGAATGATGAGCCTTTTTTCGTTTAAATCACTAAAAATATTGAAGATTAATACTATTAATTCAAAATTGCTTTATTGCCTAGTATTTAAAGTGCCTGTTTTATAATCACTTATTTGCCTTGAGAAGATTGACTCAGTCAATGTCACTGCTTTTCATATGAGCAAGCCCCCAGTAATGTTTGCTCAATATGTTTATCCTCGTTTCTTCTAGCATTTTATGCGCTGATAAGAACATTTGCTTTTAAGCTATGTGTATTGGGGGCGTTTTAGATTATGTGCATCATGCTAAGACTCACCGTATAATGCCAACCTATACAGTTTTTACGATTAAAAGCCATATTATGCCAACTACTAACCAAACGGGTTTGCTAGCGCCTGCTGATAAGAGCGAAATTCATCAGCATTTTAAAATATTTAAACCGTATGGTTTTTTAAGCCAGTTTGTACCTGAAACCCGTAAGAAGAAACATCTACTGGGTGAGCTATTTAATTTTCCCGATAAAACCATGGCTATTGGTCGGTTAGATCATGACTCAGAAGGACTGTTATTACTCACCACTGATGGCATGATGAGTCATAAGATCAGAAGTAAAGGTATAGCGAAAGAATACTATGTACAGCTGGATGGTGATATTACTCCTGAGGCGATGTCATTACTGCAAAATGGGGTTGAAATTGGCATTAATGGTAGTAAATATTTAACCTTGCCTTGTAAGGCGTTCAAATTAGATGAAGAACCTTCGCTTCCCTCTCGGGGTCGTAAAATTCGCGACCCAAGACATGGGCCAACAAGTTGGGTTTCTATTACGCTTTGTGAAGGTAAGAATCGTCAGATCAGAAAAATGACTGCAGCCGTAGGCTTTGCCACCTTAAGGCTAGTTAGAGTGAGAATTGGCGATATACATATTGATAATATGGCTGCTGGTGATGTTATTTCGCTAACTAGTTTTGATGCTGCTTTCTGTTGATAGCATACTGGTGTTTAGAGCTCTATTGCAGCTGCCGTGGGGCTTTATATTGGGTTATCTATTACGTTTGTCAATCTCAACATCAAACTTTAGTTACAGGTAAATCACTAAAAAAATAAAAAGCCAATGGCTTGGTCAACACACTTAAGTAATCCACTAAATTAGCTGTTGTATGATTGAATCAGTAATGGATTGGGGGAACCGTCGATTCATTTGATGATATTCATAATCCAACAGTCCAACAATCCAACAATCTAACAGTCCAATTATCTTAATTCCAATGAAAATTTCTCAATATTTTTCGTGTTTTTTATCAATGTTAATAATATAAACATTGATGATGCTGTGCATTAATTAACCTTTATTGGTTTTGCTTTTATGAATGGATAATTATAAACGATCAGCTTTTCTATCAATGTAAAAGTTATAAGTTGTATAAGTTTTGCACAAAAAATTGTTTGTTTTATAAATATACATTAATTGATGCCTACTTTAATTTTTTGTTTCAGTATATGGTTAGATCTTGTTTGTTTTATGAGTATTAAGGTTTTATTTTTGTTTTATTAAATATATCGGTTTAAGTAAAAGGTTTGACTGGTTAATAATTACCTCGGGATGCGATAATTATTAAATAAATGTTAACTCAAGTGGTAAGGGTGTTTTTGTGATATTAATCGTAAGTTTTTCTTGCTATGAGAGTGTGGCTTACTTAATATCGTGGTGTTGATACAAAAGGCTTTTTTATAAAAATAGTCGAAGTAAATGTTGCTAATTTTTAAGTGTAAATACATTTAGTAATCATTTTTCATTTTAATAATGGTTGTTTTGTGTAGGGTTGCGGTTTTATTGAGCAGTCTCAATTGCTCATGTTGATAAATTGTGATCTAATTGGCTGAATATTTCTAGCTTCGTTCATTTCAAAGACTTTTGAATGTTAATTCGTTGTTATATGTTTTATGTATAACCGCGTTGTATATTCTTCCTGCCGATAAATCAACCTCACATAAATAATTATTAAGCCCGAATTCAACCTATTGCGAAGGGGTTGAAATTTACTAATGGAAATAAATGCGATGTTTAGAAGAACAACCGTTGCAATCGCCTTAGCCTCTTTATTCTGTGTGAATGCTGCAAGTGCAGTCACACTACAAGAAGGAGACAATGGAGATTATATTCGCCTATTTGGTGAAGTGGGTGTTGGGGGTCATTTTGGTACCAATTCAGATTATAACCATGATGAGTTTTACGATACTAAAGGCTATGTCGATGATAGTTTTGCCACGTTAGGTGTAGCAGGACAGAATAAAAACTTTATCTACCGATTAGAACTGGATTACCAACGTAGAAATTGGCTTGGTGGTGATGGCGAGTTTGAACTTGCCATCGACAAAATGTTTGTCGGTTATATATTTGACGATAATCACTGGATTGAGCTGGGTTTAACAGATACTGCGTTTGATGAGTATGATCATTTTGGTGATTTTACCTTCAATAAATCGGTAGAAACCGGTGAAGCAGGCGATCAAGAAAATACCGTTAAATATGAAGCTAAGTTTGAAAACTTGGTGTACGGCGTTTCTTATTCCTATGAAGGCAAGCACAAGAATGGTGCTTTACAAGGTGATATTGTCAACGGTTATGTTGGCTGGATGTCAGACTTTGTTTCCGTTGTCGTGGGTGTCGAAGGTCGTGGTGGCTCAGAAGGGATCTCTAAGTATGGTGAGCAAATGCTTGTCGGCTTAGGTATTCGCGCTCAAATCACCTCAGATTTTGCATTAGGTTTCAATACCTTTTTAGAAGATGAAGATCTAGCAACTCGCAAGAGTGGTGATACGTATCTTGGATACGAAACTTTCCGCAATTATGGCATGACGTTAAGTGGCAAATACGATCTTAATGAGTCTTGGGAAATTATTGCTTCAGCAAATCATGAGCAATATGAAGGTTGGGATGTAGAAGGCCCTAACTACGACTATTCCGAGCTGCCAGCTGAATTTGGTAAAGACCGCCAATGGGCAAGCTTAGGTTTCAACTACCGTCCAGCAAGAGACATCGTTGTGTCAGTAGAAGCCCGAGTTGGCGAAGCGCCAGAAGCTGCATATGCCTATGTGCGCATGTATTTCTAATTTCATTCCAAGATAAACAATTATCGAGTTTACTATGAAGAAAAGTTTTCTCTCACTGGCCATCGCCAGTATTATCAGTGTCGGCGCTAATGCTGCAGTCAACGACCTACTGATCACCGAAATGGTGCAAAAAGATTATGGGGCTGAATTGGGCTCTGTGGAAATCACCAATACCCACGCTACCGATGAATTTACCTTTACCGATGACACCGCCGTGTATATGTGGGCTAACGGTAAGTATGAAAATGTCATGCTCAATGCCAGTGGTCAGCCATTACTATCAGGCCTTACCATTGCACCTGGTAAATCTTTAGTGGTATTAAACAAAGATGCTAGCGACGAGTATAAGCAAATCATTACTGATAACGGAGGTGATTACGTAATTGGTGAAGGTGACCCAAATACCAGTTACACCGATTTTTACCTAAGTGGTAATGATGGTTTCTACATTAAAAATGGCGATGTGATTATTGACCGTGTTGGCGCTGCAGATAATACCAGCGTTTGGGCTCCAGACACTACGCTGCGCCGTCGTATGGATAGTGAAGGTAATGCACCTGTTCCTTCTGCAACCTTTAATGCTTCGCAGTGGGAAGTAATTAGTCCACTTGATATTTCAACTGTGGGTACGCCAAATCTAGCTGAAGCTTATGAGCCATTTGTTTGTGCTGATTTAACCACAATTGGTGACATCCAAGGTACGGGCGGACCATCTCCATTAAAAGGTGAAAGTGTTGCCGTTGAAGGTGTGGTAACAGCCGTTGTTGGTTTACCGAAAAAAGGTTTTTACTTACGTGATGTAGTGGCTGATGGCAACCCATTAACCTCAGATGGTATCTTTGTTGAAAGTGGCAGTGCAGATAGTCAGCTAGTTGGCCGCACGATTTGTTTAGGCAGTGAAGTCGCTGAAAGCTATGGACAAACTCAGTTAGCGACCGATGATTGGGAAGTGACCAATAGCGAGTTCACGCCGACTGTGGCTACTGATATTGAAATGCTAGAATCAGATGGTGGTTCATTTGAAACCACACTCAATCGTTATGAAGGCATGTTAGTCAATCTGCCTGCAGATATAAATCCGCTTGAAGATGGCAATCAAGATATGCGTGTATCACGTAGTTTCAGCTTTAACTACGACAGCTACCGTAACAACATGACTTTGGCTTACAAGCGACCTAATTTACAGCCAAATCAGCTTAATGTACCTGGTTCACCAGAATCTTATGCAGCAGCTGCGCAAAATGATGATTATCGTTTAGTTATCGAAAGTTCGACTTCTGCTGCTAACGGTGACATCCCTTATTATCCTAACTTTGGTATCGCACCAGAGGATAATTACATCCGTATCGATGACAGTGTCGTGGGTATGGAAGGGGTGATTAGTTATAGCTTTGGTGATTATGCTTTAACTGTGACTAACGAGCTAAATAACAATAACTTTGTTCATAACCTTCCTAGAACTGACAGCCCTGATATCGATGAAACAGTAACAAATGACGAGTTTGCTATCCGCATAGCTAGCCAGAATTTATTTAACTATTTCAACTCACCATTTGGTGGTGCTCAAAACCAATTCGGCCAAAGCCGCGGTGCTGATACTTTTACTGAATTTTCTCAACAAAAAACTAAATTAGTAGAAGCCATCCGTGCGCTAGATGCTGATGTAGTCGGTTTGATGGAAATGGAAAATAATGGTTTTGGCCTTAATGGTGCTGTTGCTGATTTAGTTAATGAAGTTAACGTTTACTACAACGACGAATACGCAGATAACTATGACAAGCCATACTCAACCGAAAACCGCTATGTATTCGTTGGCTTTGACCATAACGGTAATGGTGTACTTGATGAACTAGATGCCCTTGGTTCAGATGCGATAGCGACAGGTATTATTTACCGTCCGAGTAAATTAAGCATCGAGCGTACCCGTGTTGTTACGATGCCACAGCAAAAAGCGCCGACCATTGTTAATGACAATAACGAGGTGATTAAAGACAATAATGATGAGATTTTAGAAAGCGGTCAAAACTATCATCGTGACGCACTTGTGGTTACTTTCCTTGTTAACCAGACAGGCAAGCGCTTAACTCTAGCGGTTAATCACTTTAAGTCTAAAGGTTCAACTTGTTGGGAAGATTGGCAAGGAGTTGAGTTTGGTGATGCTACTAAGTGGACCCAAGATGCTCCAGATCTTGATTTTCAAGGCTCATGCTCAGAGTTCCGTATTTCAGGTGCAGTACAATTAGCTGAAGAACTTAAAGACGTTGAGGGTGACAAAATCATCTTAGGCGACCTTAACGCCTACGGCCAAGAAGACCCAATGTTGGTTCTGACTGAAAACCCTCGCAACAAAACCCTAATGACCGCAAGCCATACTTTTGTAGGTAGCAAACCACAGTTCAATACAGATGGTTCGCCAGTACAAATTACTAATAGTTACGGGTACATTAATATTATTTCGAAAATATTCGAAGAGAAGGGTAAAACCCCATGGAGTTACTCTTATAACGATGAGGTGGGTTCACTTGATCACATTCTTATTTCACCTTCGCTAGAAGAGCGTGTAATCGATGCTGCTGACTGGCATATCAACGCTGCTGAATCAAGCCTTTATGATTACAACAATGAGTATAAGGGTGACTACAGCAATGAATTTAATAAGTTCTATGCTGAAGACCATTTCCGCTCTTCAGATCACGATCCAGCATTAGTGACCTTAAGTTACTTGCCTGGAGAGGCTGATTCAGGCCGTTCAATGTATCTGACCAAACTCAATAAGTTAATGAAGGTGCCATATCAGATCCCAGAGATTGCAGGCGCTTTAACTGGCGATGTCGCCACCATCAAACTGACGCCTAAAGATGATAAAGAGCAACTGGATTTGAGCCAACTCGTTGAGCCCAACGTGGTGTTAACTCAGGATGGTCAAGCCCTAGTTAACTTTGAAGTCTTCGGTGCGCCATCTGCGCGCTACAGCGCTAAAGTTGCTCTTGAACGCGACGGTGCAGTGGTTGCGGGTTCTTCACTTTCTTTCGATATTGAAGTGCAAAATCGAGACTCGTTAGTCGCTGAAATAAAAGAAGAAAGACATGATGGTAGTGGCGGTAGTACTGGTTTACTTAGCTTGTTAAGCCTTCTGGGTTTATCAGCTCTTCGTCGCCGTAATCACAAATAGGTTCAACCCCAGGTGAGGTGTTCACTTCGGTGACACCTCACCACCTAATAAAAAGATAACACTATGAATAATAAAATCACTTCAGTGGCTAAAGCAATTACCCTGCTATTAGCCACTGCTTCAACGGCTGCGTATGCAGATTTGGTTATTACCGAATATGTTGAAGGTAGTAGTAATAATAAAGCGATTGAAATCTCAAACCTTGGCGATAGTAATATTGACCTAGATGCCGCTCAATATGTATTAACCCTGTACTCTAACGGTGCAACTGAACCGGGTAATACAGCTGTTTTGACGGGTAATTTAGCTGCGGGTAGCAGCATTGTTTATCACAATGCAGGTGCTGACGAACAGTTTAAGGTTGGTATTGAATCTACAGTCACTTACTTTAATGGCGATGATGCGTTAGTACTGACCAAAGATGGTGCGACTATCGATCGTGTTGGTAAATTGGGTGAGCGACCTGATGGCGCTTGGACAGATCCAAACGATCCAGACTTTTCGACTAAAGATAAAACCTTAAGACGCAAGGCCAGTATTACCACTGGTGATACTGATGCCTCAGCAGACTTCCCTGGTGCAAATAATCAATGGGTTGTGTTTGAAAAAGACACTGCTGATGGACTAGGTTGTCCTGGTGAAGGCGCTTGTGTTGCTGAGTCTGGTGTACTTATTATTACTGAATATATTGAAGGCAGTAGTAATAACAAAGCAATTGAGCTTTCTAATGTCGGTGGCAGTGCAATTGACTTAGATGCCGCTCAGTACAAACTGACACTATATGCTAACGGCGCTACAGAACCGGGTAATAGTGAAACGCTATCAGGTATGTTGGCTGCAGGTGAGAGCATTGTGTTTTATAACAGTGGCGCAGCAGATGAGTTTAAAGTTGGTACTGAATCAACAGTTACTTACTTTAATGGTGATGACGCATTAATGTTGACCAAGGACGATGTGGTCATTGACCGTATTGGTAAACTTGGTGAAAGGCCTGATGGTGCATGGACAGATCCAAATGATCCAGACTTCTCAACTAAAGATAAAACGTTAAGACGTAAAGCTAGCATCACTGCAGGTGACAGCGATGCTTACGGTGACTTCCCTGGGACAAATAATCAGTGGATTACCTTTGATATAGACACTGCTGATGGTCTAGGTTGTATGGGCGAAGTTGCCTGTGGTGATACACCAGTAGATCCAGAACCCGATCCAACACCTTGTAATAATTGTGTCGAGCTAACACCTGTCGCAGATCCTGATGCTTTTGAGCCTAACGTTTATTATACCGACGTACTTAGCGGTAGCTTTGACGATGCTGAAGCAATGAAAGATGCGATTTCAATTACCATTGCTAATGGTCATCAGCAATTGAGCTATAAAGAAGTGTGGACAGCGCTGACTTACTCAGATGAAGATCCGGCAAACAGGAGCAACGTTATTGAGCTTTATACTGGTAACTCAATATCAAAGCAAAATAATAGCCAAGGAGCCAACGCTGCAGACGAATGGAACCGTGAACACGTTTGGGCTAAAAGTCATGGTTTCCCAAGTGAGTCTCAACTTGGTTACACCGATGCACATCACTTACGTCCAACGAATGTGAAGGTTAACTCTACTCGCAGTAATTACGATTTTGCTGAATGTGGTGATACTGCTACAGAAATCGCAGATGCACCGGGTAATTTTGTTGATTCTAGCGGTCGCTGTTTTGAGCCAAGAGATGAAGTTAAAGGTGATGTGGCGCGGATGATCATGTATATGGATACTCGTTATCAAGGTAACGATTCTAATATGCCAGATTTGATTGCTGTTGACCGCATGACAACGAGTGATGAGGTTTCTAATAATGAACCGCTTCATGGCAAGTTATGTACGCTTTATGCATGGCATCATCAAGATCCTGTCGACGATGCCGATGTTCAGCGTAATGATGCAATTTATACCTATCAAGGCAACCGTAACCCGTATATTGATTACCCAGAGTGGGTACAAGCGGTTTATGGTGAGCAATGTGATGATCCACTTCAGCCAGAGCTAGATGTTGATGTGATCATAACTGCGCCTGAATCTGTTAACGAAGGTGAAGCGTTTATCATAGATGCTTCTGAAACCGTTGTTAAAGACGAAGTTGAGCTTAGTTTTAACTGGGAGCAAACAGCAGGTCCAGAGCTAGAGTTTGACGCTTCAAGTTCAATTCTTGCGCTAACAGCACCAGAAGTAACTAGCGATACACCACTACAATTTACCCTAACGGTAAGCGATGGCACGCTTGAAACTACACAAGCAGTCAGTGTGACAGTGGTCAATGTGCCATTAGCCTTTGATATCAGTTTTAGTGGCAACACAGAGCTAAATGAAGGTGACAGCACAGTGATCACAGCAGCCATAGCCAATGAACCTGAAGGATTACAATATAGCTGGACACAAATTTCAGGTATGAGTGCGGATTACACTGCTGATGGTTTAGTGCTGAATGTGACTGCACCTGACGTTGATGTTGATCAAACATTAGTGTTTACACTTTTCGTGAGTGATGGCGAAGAGCAATACAGCACCAATGTCAGTATTGATGTGAAAAACCAACAAGAGAGTGGTTGGAGCAAGCCTGATGGTGCAGGTAGTTTAGGCGCTGGCTTGCTAATGTTATTACCGCTGTTATGGCGTCGACGTCAATCTTAAGCTTTTGAAGGTTTATTTTTGAGTTAAAATTTGAGAAATATATAGCTTAGAAATAAACGGTAAAGATTAAATTAGCCCAATTACAAGGGCTTAATAAAAGTCCACTAGTACAAAGCCTGCTTTGTGCTGGTGGACTTTTTTATTTTCAATTGATTTTTTTTGTCTCATTCATTTTTTTGATAAAGGTCAGTACATTCTTATCCATAGGTAAAGAACCAGCTGGGCATGCGCCACCTGGAATTAGGCCTGAATATTGGCCTTAAAATTCTATATGGGAAGGGGGTTAACGAAAGTAACGGAAAGCAGTCACTTCAATCAGGTTGAGCTTTTAAGAGTTATGATTGCCTGTCATCATGCTGAGTGAACTTTAAGATTAGTGGCAGGCAATCTTCGTTATAGCGTTGCAGTGATTATCTGAACTCAGAACTTTGACTGTGGAGGCTGATTTACGTAAATAGAGGGATATTATAAGTTCCATTTTACCCCTCTACTTTATCAATTGGCTATATTCTTAAACCATTGTGATGGTTATTCTGCAGGTAATTCAGTGCTTTTATAAATGGGATCGACCTCAAGTACTGGCGCTGCATCGAGTTCGTTAGCATCCATCATTGAACCAATACGTTGCATTGATGATAAAAGCTGAGATTGTTCCCATTCTTCTAATGCGCAGAAATTTTGAATAAAATGCTCCTGCAATGGCTTTGGCGCTTCAAGTAAACAAGCCTTGCCCTCATCAGATAAATATAAACTAACCCGTCTTTTATCTTGCTCACTTCGGACTCTTTGAATTAAATTTCTGCTTTCTAAGCGGTCTAAAATGTTAGTCACAGTTGCAGCGCTCAAGTTGATATTTTTAGCCACTTGACTCGCTGTAACACCATTAATACCGGCGATTTCTTGCATGATCATTAATTGAGGCCCGGTTATACCAGACTTTTTATTCAACTGTTTTGAGTGCAAATCAATTGCTCGAATCACTTTACGTATCGATATTAATAGTTCTTCGTATTTTTCCATTGCTTCTTCTAGTTATTAGCCATGAGTGTAGGATAACACTAACCTTATTTTTTATCAGTCCATATTGTCTATTAGCAATAAGTCTTAGCTGCTTTCGAGTCGAATACTAACCATTTTCGCTTTTAAACAATAACCACTTTTCAAAAATGGGATTAACTCAAATGATTTATTTTCATGTCGTAAGAATTAGCGGCCATTAAGCTACTGTAAAATATCAGCTTGGAATTTGCTCGGTTGATCTTAGTGTAATAAGTCTATAACATAATAGTTAGAGTACTAATTATTAGAGGTAGAATTAAATGCAAGGCGAAACCAGTTCATGTGACAGTCCCAGTTATCTGCAACAATTAACAACACGTTCATTTGAAATAGCGAAACATACAGTGGGATTAATATGTTTATGGTTAATTCTTAGTACTTATATTTTTTATCCGCTAACTAAAATAAATAAGGCTGGTAAATAATGGAATATACCTATATTTCATTAGGGGTTTATTTTGTACTCATGTTAGCTATCGGTATCTACGCCGCAAAAACATCCACAGCTAATCTTTCTGAATATATGCTTGGCGGCCGCCAAGTTAGCCCTCAAGTGACCGCATTATCTGCTGGAGCATCTGATATGAGTGGTTGGATGCTAATGGGATTACCCGGTGCCATTTTTGTTTCAGGGTTTGATACTATTTGGGTTGCACTAGGCTTAGTGATTGGCGCATGGGCTAACTATAAACTTGTGGCGCCTAAGCTGCGTTTGTACACCGAAAAAACCAATGACTCGTTAACCTTGCCAGATTTTTTTGGTAAACGATTTGATAAAGAAAATGGTGTTATCCGCCTCATTTCAGCTGTAGTCATCATCATATTTTTCACTTTATACACCTCAGCAGGTCTTGTTGGCGGTGGTAAGTTATTTGAAACCGCGTTTGCAATGAACTATCAAACTGGCGTTGTTATTACCATGCTAGTGGTGGTGGCTTATACCTTGATGGGCGGCTTTTTAGCCGTAAGCATGACAGACTTTGTCCAAGGTGTGATTATGTTTATTGCCCTTATTTTAGTGCCTGTTGTGGCGTTCACGCATTTTGATAGTCCATCAAGTATGATGAATTATTCACTTGAGACGATTCCTTCTTTTAGTGAAAGCTTATCTGGTTTAACTCTGGTATCGCTGCTATCTAGCTTGGCATGGGGACTGGGCTATTTTGGTCAACCGCATATTATTGTTCGATTTATGGCGATAGACTCTGTTAAAAATATCAAAACAGCTCGCCGGATTGGTATGAGCTGGATGACAGTGACCATTATTGGCGCTTTAGCAACGGGTTTAACCGGGGTGGCTTATACGCGTAAATTTGAAGTCACGCTTGCCGATCCTGAAACTATCTTTATTTTCTTTTCTGAAGTGTTATTTCATCCTTTAATTGGCGGTTTTTTATTAGCGGCAATTCTAGCGGCGGTAATGAGTACCATTTCTTCACAATTGCTAGTGTCTTCAAGCTCACTGACAGAAGATATCTATCGTGCTTACAGCAAAAAAGCAGTATCTGATAAAACAGCGGTGAATATTGGCCGACTTTGCGTATTTGGTGTAGCTGTTGTGGCATCTTTTATCGCAATGAACCCATCGAGTAGTATTTTATCTATTGTCAGTAATGCTTGGGCAGGCTTTGGCGCGGCATTTGGTCCGCTGATTTTATTTAGTTTGTTATGGCAAAAGGTGACTTATGAAGGGGCCTTAGCCGGCATAATTACTGGTACTGTGACGGTATTATTTTGGATTTTTGCACCTGTATTAGCTAATGGTGAAACCTTAAGCAGTGTAGTGTATGAAATGCTGCCGGGCTTTTTCATCAGTGCAGTATCGATTTGGTTAGTGAGTTTAATAACCAAAGCGCCATCTGCTGAGATCCAGAAAACATTTAAAGATGTTAATCATCAATTAATTCAACAATTATCATAAGGTCTACTCATGTCTATTAAATCCAATCAACGATTGGTGATAAAGGTGGGTAGTGCGTTAATTGCCCCTGAAAACAACGGTTGTAGTTCGCATCACCTGCTGAGTATTGCGCAATTTATACTTCGTTGTCGTAAGCAGGGAAAGCAAGTTATTTTGGTTTCTTCGGGTTCAGTTGCTGCTGGTCGTCAATGGATTGATATTAAATCACCGTCAATTGCCCTAAAAAAGGCCATGGCAGCAGCCGGACAAACCAATATGATGGCAGTTTGGGATAAGTTATTTGACTTTCCCACTGCGCAAATTCTTCTGACCCATGCTGATTTATGTAATAAAGAACGCTATGCCAGTATTAAAGAAACCATAGAATCCTTATTGGAGCATGGGGTATTACCTATCGTAAATGAAAACGATACGGTGACCTCTGAAGAGTTAAAAGTTGGCGATAACGATAATCTCGCCGCTATGGTTGCGGCATCAACAGGGGCAGATGGCTTAATCCTTTGTACTGACGTTGATGGCTTGTTTGATAAAAACCCCCAGCAACATGCTGATGCTAAATTGATTAAAACCATTGATGTTATTGACGAGTCTATTTATCAAATGGCAGGCGGTGCAACCAGCTCAATGGGCACTGGCGGCATGCAAACCAAAATAGAGGCGGCTGAAAAAGCTGTGGCTCATGGCATTGATACTTATGTAGTTAATGGCTTTAATCATCAAACTTTTAGCGCCTTGCTGCAAGATGAAAACCCAGGCTCGCATTTTGTGTCTTGTAAAACCCCGATGTCACCAGAGCAGCATTGGATGACTCATACTGTCCGCGAGCGAGGTGAGGTGGTGATTGAAGATCAACATGCAGCGATTAGTCAGCATGATGATGTGATCACCAGTGCTAGTATTCTTTCGGTAAAAGGCGAGTTTGCAGTGGGTGATACTATTTTAATCCGCACTGATGATGGCTCACAAGTGGCAAAGGCCACATCTAATTACAGCAGTTGTTTGCTTAACTATCTCACTCAACAAGCTAACACGAGTGAAAATGTAGCTAGCCAACCACAAAACAACTCAATCATTTCACCGATAAATCTCGCCGTTTTGCAGAGAACATGAGTTTAATCTTAATATTATCAGCCAATGTATATCACGCCGCTAGGGCACTATTGTAATTGATGCAGTTGATGCAACTAAGTAACTGACTTAAATTACAAAAATAGCCTTTCTCGTTTGATTGTTGTAATAGATCCTATCGGGTTAAAGAGCTATTAATCACTTACTTTAAGTGGGTTGTTGCCTGTGTGTTTTTAACTTATTGACTCTTTCTCCATACTCACTTTCTTAGCACTTCTCTATCTGTTAATTATATGCACTTACCAATGGCTTATTCGCATCTAATTTATTGTCATAGTCTATGATTAAGGAACGACTCAAGGGAAAACTGAGGAAGTTACCATGGAAATGACACTGCGTTTTTTAGGGGCAACTCAAGAGGTAACAGGTTCCTGTCATTTATTAACTATCGACGGTAAACAAGTGTTGTTAGATTGCGGTTTAATTCAAGGTGGTAGAGCCGTTGAACTTCGGAATCATGAGCCTTTTGCTTTTGAGGCAAGCACTATCGATGCGGTGGTATTAAGTCATGCTCATATTGATCATTCAGGCCGCTTACCTTTATTGGCAAAGTTAGGCTTTGATGGCCCTATTTATACCAATAAAGCTACGGCTGAACTGTGCACTGTAATGCTAAAAGATGCCGCCATGCTGCAGCAGCGCGATAATGAACGGCTGAATAAGAAGCGTAAGAAACAACAGCTCGAACCAATCTCCGCTTTATTTGATCAACAAGATGTTGATAAGGCGATATCGCAGTTCGTGCCGCTCGATTACCAAGTCGAAAACCCAATCGTGCCACATGTTAGTGTAAGACTGTTTGATGCTGGGCATATTTTAGGCTCGGCTATTGTTTCGTTACAACTAGGTGAGGGCAGTCAGCAGAAAACCATAATCTTTAGTGGTGATCTTGGCCGTGCAGGCATGCCGATTCTACGAGACCCTACCTTAATTGATAATGCTGATTTAGTCTTAATGGAAAGTACTTATGGTAACCGTTTACACCGTAGTTGGGATGAAACCATTGCTGAGTTAAAACAAATTTTTGCCAAAGCTATAACCGAAAGTCGCGGCAATATATTGCTACCAGCATTTTCGGTGGGGCGAGCACAAGAATTGCTGTATTTATTTCATTTGTATGCCAAAGAGTGGGATTTGTCTCGTTGGAAAATTTGCTTAGATAGCCCGATGGCTATTGAAGCGACTCGGGTGTATATCAATAATTACCCGCTAATGGATGAAGACTTTAAACGCTTTACCCGCATGCATCCAGGTGAGCACCCACTATTATCTAATGTTGAGTTTACCCAAAGCACAGATGAGTCAATGCTGCTGAACGAAGTAAATAAGGGGCTGATTATCATTGCCGGTAGCGGTATGTGTAACGGCGGGCGAATTCGTTGCCATTTCGAGCATAATTTATGGCGCCCAGAATGTGATGTCATTATTTGTGGTTATCAAGCAGAAGGCACACCGGGCAGAGCGCTGGTAGATGGTCAGCCTGAACTGACTATTCGCGGAAAATCGGTTAAAGTTGCTGCTAAGTTGCATACCATAGGCGGCTTGTCTGCCCATGCCGATCAAGCTGAATTACTGCGCTGGTATCGTCATTTTAATCATCAACCACCATTGATATTAGTCCACGGTGAAACCACGGCGCAGCAAGGGTTAGTGGATGCAATACAGCAAGATAAATCATCTGCCCCCCAAGCGCTTGCGATAGCAGCCCATGGCGATAAACTGGATTTAAATGGCCTACCACAACTGGTTTGGTGTTGAATGGCGTTATCCAGCGGTGCTGTAATTGAGCAATGCTGTCATTGAGCAATAGTGTTTTGTGCTGACGTTGACTGCGAATGCACATTAATACATATGTTCATTACAGCCTTTCCCAATGACAAATTATCATTGTTGTTGCTTATGTCATTGCCACATGGATGATTATCAAGACTATAATGTCGCTATCCACTTTATCTGCGAAGCTCACTTGTGAAACATTGGTTTTTTTCAAAACAAACATTGCCGTTTATATTGTCATTGCTCTTTATTGGGCTAATGACCACCATTACTATTATCTACAGTAAAAATAATTTCGTGGTTGACTCCAACCTAGATCGTCTCGTTCAACAAAATGCCCCATGGAAGGACAACTTAACTAAGACGGTAAATGAATTTGGCGACTCTGAAAATGGTCTGGTCATTGTGGTTTCTGGTGACAATCATCAGCAAGTACAAACTATGACTGAAGCGCTACAAGCAGATTTTTCTGCACAGCCCTTATTTAACGACGTATTTGCGCCAGCAACCTTGCCATGGCTTAAGCAGCAAGCCTTGTGGTTATTACCCGAGCAAGACTTTATTGATTTTAATGCCAATGTTGCCAGCATAATGCCAAAACTTCAGGCGGTCATGTCAGTTGAAGCTAATGGCACTACTGGGCAAAATGATGCTGGGATACAATTATTAGCACAATTAAATCATGCTATTGAAACTGATGACATTAAAGCCGCGAAGCTGTTAATTAACGTATTAAACCAACTGGCGGCAAAGCAGGGCAGTGTTGACTGGTTTGAGGTATTGATGCCACCAAGTCGTGGTACTATTTATCAAATTATCACCTTAAATGCACAGCCTCAAAACGATCAAAAACAGCCGAATAAATATATCATCGAAACCGCACAAAATATTATCCATCAATACAGTGATAATGACGCAGTGCAAATTCGCATTACTGGTCAGACGGCGTTGGACTATGATGAAATCAGTGACGCCAATAATAGCGTAACCTTAGCGGGGACCATGTCGCTGATAGGCTTGATTGTAGTATTGGGATTTGGTATTCGCTCTTTGCGCATAATCGTTGCCAGCTATGTGGCCGTGATTATTGGGTTGGTGTGGACGCTCGCACTTGGATTATTTTTGGTTGGTTCATACAACACCATTTCCATTGTATTTTTGGTGATGTTTATTGGTTTAGGTGTCGATTTTGCGATTCATTTTTGTCTGCGATTACGAGAAGAGCAAGCACTACAGCCTACCAATTATGCCAGCTTGATTGCGGCAATTCGCGGCACTTTTACGCCACTTAGTTTGTGCGCATTAACCTCTGCCATAGGGTTTCTTGGCTTTTATCCTACAGCTTATACCGGGCTTGCTGAATTAGGGGTTATTTCAGCGGCGGGGATGGCAATGGGGTTGCTGGCAACCTTTATCGTTATTCCGACTTTTTTCTTTATTTGTGGCTATCCTCGAGCGCATGGTTTTAAGGCTAACATAGCGACTGAAGAGGGTGATACTCAGTTCCAATATGCCAGCGACGATGATTTCTGGTTGCCTAAACATCACAAAATGGTAGTTTTTTTGGCCGTGATAGCCTTAGCTATTTCTGGCTATGGTGCCAGTAAAATGGAATTTGATTTCTCGACTTTGGTATTAAAATCGGTGAAGTCTGAATCGGTTAGAACCCTTGAAGAAATTCAACAACAAGGCTTAACCTCAAGCTATCAAATGATGATGCTAGCGACATCACGACAACAAGCGGCCAAGTGGCAATCACAATTGTCTGGTTTAGCTGAAGTGAGCAATGTGATTTCAATCAACTCTTTTTTAGCCACTGATCGCGCGTCCAAACAGGCAGCATTGTTGCAAACATTAGCAGCCGCCAATGCGCCAATAGAGTCATTAGATAGCCTTGCAAGCTTGCAACAAAACCTAGTCAGAGCTGATTATGCCCAAGGCGTGATTGCGCAACGTACCTTAGATTGGCTTAAAAATAATGATGAATTCACCCTTGTGAGTCAAATTAATCAACATGCATTGGCGCCATTACAAGTTATGCAGCAAAGTTTAACTCAGTTATTGCAAGCCCCAATTCCAAGCTATGATGATATTCCTACGGTGTTAGCTCAGCGATATAAAAACGAGCAATATTTATTAGTGGTGGCTTACCCTGCTGGCGATATGCGTGATGTGAAACAGCTGGATAGATTTATTAAGCTTGTACAAGACGTAGCGCCCAATGCAACCGGAAGACCTGTAGCCGAGCAGCAAGTGGGTAATATTATTATTAACGCATTTTTGCAGGCAATCACTTATTCACTATTACTGATAGCCGTCATTTTGTTGCTAGCGCTAAAACATAAGCGCGATGTTATTTTGACTTTTATACCGCTGTTATTAACCACCTTATCAACTATGGCTGTTGCCCATTGGAGTGGACAGGCGCTAAATATGGCCAACATCATTGTCATTCCATTGATATTTGGCTTGGGGGTCGATAATGGTATTCACATCGTTGAGCGCTTTCGGGCGGTGGGATCTGCGAGGGCCTTTTATCAATCATCAACCCCAAGAGCGGCAGTACTAAGTTCACTAACCACAATGGCGACCTTTGGTTCTTTGTTACTGGCCGATCACCGAGGTATGTATAGCATTGGTTTTTTACTCACCATCGCCATCGGCTTTCTACTTTTCTACAGTTTAACGGTATTACCCGCTTTATTGTTTAGTGTGAAAAAGATGCAGCCCGGCTATTCGTTAAAATAAGCTTATTATGGTCTTTGCTTAAATTTTTATTATTTAAAAATGCTGATAGGGACATTGGCTTGTTTAATCCTGATGCAAATCTTAAGCGATACTCAATTATAACTAGCACTTAAGCTAAAAACGTAAGCAAGCCATTTTCATCGCCAATATTTTACTGTCGAATTTCTACATATCACCAGCGTGTTTTTTACATGTCACTTTTGCGCTTTATAAATAACCTCTGTGCCTAAAATTGTGAATTTGTAATACAAAAGGCTACTATTCCTAACAGTGCTGATAATAGGTTGGTAACAACTTGTGGCGCCTTTGCTTACATCTCAAGGGGTTTACGCTCTAATGTCGAACGAATGCGTAACATTTGCAAGCAAATAGACGGTAAATTAGCGAGTTTTTGCTGTGGTTTATATCATTTTGATCTAGATCTCAATTTACAAACCTGTACTATTTTACAATATTGTATTACTTATTAAGGCTGTTAATTGAATTTATACTGGGTACATGAGTGGCTTTTTAATTCGATGTATCATAGCTATGATGTGAGGGTTTATTGTAATGACTGCTAAAAATCTGCTTTTGTGTGGCTGTGTCGCTCTGTTTACTTGCTCTACCGTTTCTGCTGCATCATTTAACGTTCGTCAAGAATTTCGAGCTGAGTCTGGTGAGTCGACTCGGGTCAAAATAGGTAGCAGTATTGGTAATTTTAATTATAGTGGCGAGTTAAAATTTAAGCCTGTAGATGGTTCTGATAGGAAGTCTAGCCAAAATAATGGTTGGGAGTTAGGTTTAGATTATCGCTTTAAAATTAACGATAACTGGACCATAGTGCCAGGGATGCCCATTGAGGCCCGTGAAAAAGGAATGACCTATAAACCGCAAATTCGAGTAAACTATGCCGTTGACAGCATTCAAGGTTTAACCATTACAGCTCGTTATCGTCATGACTTTTATAGAAATAATTCCGATGTTGATAAGCAGCGTCATCGATTGACCACAGGTTTTGGTTATACCACTCACGATTGGAAATTTGGTTTTGAAGCTGATTTATATAAGGCCGTTGATTACAATATTTATGACAATGGTGATACCAATTATGAGTTGAATCTAACCGTAGCTCGTAAGATAGGCCAGTGGACACCTTATGTTGAATTTGGTGATATTAATGTCAGTAATGATAGCCCTGATCGTGAGCTACGTACTCGAATAGGGTTAACTTATAGTTATTAAGATATAATAATTTCATCCAGCGTTAGTGGTCATTTAGTTTTATCAATATATTCACTAAGCCTAGGAATGAAGGTTTATCTGCAAAGGTAAGCTTTCTGCAAACTGATATCGCTTTAGATAGTTATTGAAAAGTTAATTCCTATCACGACAGATAATTATTCTGATTAACCTTTAAAACTGAATCAGTTAAAAAGGGCGGTTAATGCTACTGGTGTTGATGACGTATCAGGTTGTGAAAATCGAGCTTCAAATTTATCGATAGTTTCAGGTTTGCCACACAAATATCCTTGATAGTGACTGCAGCCTTCTTTTGATAAAATCTGTCGCTGTGATTCATCTTCTACCCCCTCAGCTATCACGGTTAAACCCAAATTATGTGCCATTGCTATGATGGTGCGGACAATTTCTTGATCGCACTTATCTTCAACCAAACCATCGACAAAAGATTTATCTATTTTAAGTTGGAAAAGAGGTAATTTTTTCAAATATTGTAAAGATGAGTAGCCGGTTCCAAAGTCATCCAGTGAAAACTGAATGCCTAATGCAGCAATTTGGTTCATTTTTACTATGGTTTTATCGATATCATTTAATAGAATTGATTCGGTTAATTCTAGCTTCAGTAATTCAGGGCGAACCTTATGGTATGTTAATGCGGATTTTATTGTTGCGACAAAATTGTCTTGGAGAAATTGTCTCGCACTGACATTGATCGCTAAGGTGAGTGATTCAGTTGAGCTATTTTGCTGCCATAATTGCAGTTGTGCACAGGCGGCGTCTAATACCCAATGACCAATTGAAATAATCGAACCATTTTGCTCTGCAACGGGAATAAACTCTACCGGAGGAACAAGACTCCTGTTGGGGTGATTCCAGCGCAATAGCGCTTCAGCACCTAATGGATTGTTATGCTTGTCTACTTGAACTTGGTAATAAAGTTCAAATTGTTTATTTTCAATAGCATGATTTAATTCTGCTTCTAGCGCGACGCGATTAGAGATATTGGCTTGCATTTGGGGGTCAAAAAATCGCATTGAATTGCGGCCATCGTCTTTAGCTTTATACAAGGCGATATCGGCTTGTTTCAGTAATTCATCAACGGAGGTATTTTTGTTTTTAACTAAAGTAATACCAATACTGGTGCTAATGGAATAATCATGGCCATTTAGTTGATAGGGTAAATTAATTGAGGCGAGTATTTTTTTGGCAATATCTTTGCTTTGCGTGGCAGCTATAGTGGATTTACCACTTAATGCTTCAATTAAAATTACGAATTCATCGCCGCCAAAACGAGATACTGTATCGCTTTCTCTAATGCACTGTACCAGCCGTTTTGCCACTTTTTTTAGGAGTATGTCTCCCATATCATGGCCTAAGGTATCATTGAGGGTTTTGAAATTATCAAGGTCTAAAAACAGTAATGCCCCTTTTTGGTTATGACGGCTGTTTGTTAATAAAGAATGATTGAGGCGGTCCATAAGTAAACGACGGTTTGGCAGTCGAGTTAATGGGTCAAAATAAGCTAAATCGGCAATTTTTTTCTCAGCTTGTTTATTAAGGGTGATATCACAGATGGTGCCGACATAATTGGTAATGACAGAATTATTATCAGTGACCGCAGTGATAGTGAGCTTTTGTGGGTAGATATCGCCATTTTTTTTCTTATCCCAAACTTCACCCTCCCAATAACCGTGCTCTTTGATTATTTTCCACATCTGTAGGTAAAACGGCTTTTTGTGTTTGCCGGAAGATAAAATACTCGGATTTTGACCAAGGACCTCATCGGCATCATATCCGGTAATCCTAGAAAAGGCGCGATTTACGCGTAATATTTTGTTATTGGTATCAGTGACCAGCATGCCTTCTTGGGTTTCAAAAGCGGTTGCAGCAATCCGCAAATCTTCATGCGTTTTTCTCAGGCTACTATCACGGTTAAATAAGTTTCTTAGGACCATTGTGGCTGTAATGCAGCCTGACAAAATCGTAAATAGTGAAAATGCAGTAAATAGGATCCACAATGTAGTATGTGACTTTTCACTTCTTTGTTGAGCCTGTATTACTAAATTAGCCGCTTTGTTTGAAGAGTAGTCAACGATATAGTCCATTCTATTCATTAAAGCTTGATACAAGGGGGTAGCCTGATTTTTTATCAGTTTTTCAGCATTTGTAATGTCATGGTTTATAAGCAATTCAATAATATCTTGTTGAATGCGCTGAAGCTGTAAAGTAAATGAAATTGCCTCAGTGACTTTGGTCATATCACCTAAAAAATTTGTTTGGATGATGTTTAAATTATCAGCCAATGTAGTTTGTATTTTGTCGGTCTCAACAACAAAGGTGTCACGCCTAATATTACTTTGGTCAATGAGGCTATAGAGTAGCTGGTTTCTTAGGGTTGTAATTGATTGTCGTGAAATACGCGCAGCGGCGTTGACTTGAAAAGGGTGTTGGTAGATTTTATTGGTTTGAGAAGTAAAGTCATGTATCTCATTGTTTAATTGAAATGCGAATGACAGCAAACCGGCAAAAACAAAGGTATATCCTGACAATGTAATCAATAAAAGTTTGGCATAAGGCCTTAAAAATTGTCCTAATGACATAAAGCATCCCGAATCCATTCATAAGCTTATAATAAACTATAGTCGCAACTACCTCATTATGCGGGTAATTCACCAATAATATTTAAAAACTCGAGCTAGCGCTCATTTGCATTTCAAAATCGCTTATATTTTCCTAAACCAGTGATGAAAAACTTAATCTAAATGAGCTTTATGCCATTAGTTATACTTTCTTATGTCCAACTATTCAGTTAAATCACAAATAATAACCACTAGGAAATATTGCTTATTTCTATGCTGGCGACTTGGTTTCTTCCATTCGATTTAGCAAGATACAGTTGCTTATCAGCAAGTTCCAATAACATACCTTGCTGCATTTCCTTATGAGGTACAACGGTAGCTACGCCTGCACTGATGGTGATGTAGTCTGATACATTTGAAAAGCCGTGTTCGATTTTTAGGGCGTTGATGTTATCGACAATTGATTTGGCTTTATGTTCAGCGCCACAAAAATCAGTTTGTGGCAAAATACACACAAATTCTTCACCGCCGTAACGTGCCACTAAATCACAAGGACGTTTCAGTGTCTGTTGTATTGTTTTGGCAACCTGGGCTAGGCAGTTATCTCCTTGCTGGTGGCCATAGTTATCGTTGTATTGCTTAAAGACATCAATATCTAACAGGATGATGGAAATAGGCTCTTTTTCACGAACACAATGGCGCCAATTTGCGGCAAAACGCTGGTCAAACTGGCGTCTGTTAGCGACACCCGTTAACGCATCGTACATGGCAAAAGAGCGCAATAAATCCGATTGCTGTTTGAGCCTCAATTGATTTTTAACTCGGGTTTTGGTGATGATGGGGTTAATAGGTTTATGAATAAAATCTACTGCGCCAAGTTGAAGTCCTTTTACCTCAGTGGCTTCTTCAAAATGAGCTGTAATAAATATAACGGCGATATTGGCCGTGAGTGGATTCGCTTTGAGTTGTTTGCATACTTCAAAACCATTTACTGTCGGCATTTCTATATCAAGTAATACCATATCTGGTTGTAAACCCATGCATACGTCGATGACTTGATCGCCATCGGTCGCCATGAAAATATCATAGTCTTCTTGCAATAATTTTTTAATTATTTTGACATTAACAATTTGGTCATCGACCACCAAAATTTTGCCTTTAACGTCATGTTGGGACACAATGAGGTCTGAAATTTCCATTTATAACCCTTCTATAATCCCATTTACGCGAACTAATTAGGACTGCTAACACAGCGCTACTGTTAGTCGAGTAAATGCTGATTTTCTATTAGTTTAATAAGCTCAATCCTTGCTCTACTAAATTAATATTAGCAAACATCCTTTAAAAAGCATCAGCGTTAGTTATGTTTCGGCGAAATAGCGGTTTTAACTAATCCCATAGGAAGCGTGATGGTTTAGTTTTACCGAGTGGTTAGACTGTTGTTAGCTCTTTATTGATTAGTTCAACTGTGGTGACTTCACATTAGGTATCTCGAGATAGCGGTAATATCAGTAGCGATACTTTTTAGAACTTAAAGTGAGATAAAAATCCTATTTTTGAAATTATATGGGGTATTAAAAGCTTAATCCAATGGAGGAAATGCTTATCAATCAGTGAACGTTTTTGTACAGCTCAATAGACAGAAAAACATCTAAATCACCTTTAACTAGCAGGCAAAGTAGCAGAAAGTGGAAGATCAATTTGTCAGTGGCATTATTACTTGGTAACAGTGGCAGTAATTGTGGTTATTGCTCTATTAAATGAACCTAATGATGGTTAAATGAATAGGTTCATTTCGCATATTTTCTATTTAGTTTTTATTTATGAGCATTTAAGTACTTAATTTAGCTAGAAATTAATTTAACCTGTTTAAGCATTTAGTCATGGTTTTTAAAATGAGTCGCTTGCAAAAAATGACGCTCTACCGCAGCTTGGTAGGGCGCATCTATGCCTACGTAAGCGGGACCAAAAGCCTGTAAGCCTTTTTCGGTGACAAACTCTTTTGGTGCTGGCAGTACTACAACGGCAACGTTGGTGCCATTACTGACATTGGGGTTAGTGATAGGGCTATTGCTATCCATGTCTAGGCAGCAAATTAAATCAGGAATGGTGACATCCACAACGCCATTTAAGCGACTGACTAAATTCTCGTTTTTTACTTCAATATGGTAACGGTCATTGAGATGTTGGCCTGTGCCGTCAATAAATATGTCTCCAAGAGTGAAACCGTCTTGGGTTTTAAATTGATATTTAGCAACTGAGCCTCTAAAGGCCACATAGCCTCCACCATGGCTGGCAATGGCATCGGCGATATCTTGGTTGTTTTCTTTGGCTAACCGGTAGGCTTTACCTATTTCAAGTGACTTAGATATGGTGCCTTTAATCACCGCATCTTTAACCTGCTCTATGGGCATCGCATGATCGATAGCAGCAATGTCGTTACGGCTTATCATCGATAAGGCTCTTACCACGTTTTCGGCGCGTAAATCATCAATAACATTTTCACAAATAAAGCATTCGCCAAACTCGTTGGCGGTGACAATGGGCGCAGCAGGGATGTTATTGAAATAGTAGGTTGAATGGGTTATTTCAGGTACCGCACGACCTGCCACATCGGCATCAATAATATAGCCATTAGCCATGGCGGCCACGTAAAACGAAATAGCGGTATTTGAGCCGCCTAATTCACAGCAAATGGTGCCATAAAACTCATCGCCAGTGTATTTTTCTAACCGTCTAAATGCGGTCATAATCGATGAGCTGCTGCTTTTAGGTAAGCGGGTATATTGCTGTTCTTCTTCAGGTGTCATTGGTGATAATGCCCCTAGCATATAGGGGGTGCAAATCTTTTTGCCCTGGGGCACATCATCAACACTAACAAGCTTAAATGTCTTACCTTCAGCCAGTGCTTTATCAATATAGTAAAAGCCTTCATCTAGCTCACCGCCACCGCCTGTGCCTAATATAGCGCAGCCGTGCAAGATATCTGATAGGTCAACTCTTGTTAGTGTTTTCATAAATAATAGCTCTTAAACTTAAACTTTTTATGGTGTTGATCTTATGCCAACGCTGCAAAATTTGTGTTCCATTTGTGCCGCGAAGCAAAAACATTCCTATGTATTTACTGGCTTAAGCAATGGATTTTTTTGCAAAAGCTTGCATCAATAAATAGTAGGTTGGCGCGGTGACTAAAATGGCGTCGCATACTTCAATACCTGTGATGGTGATTAGGCCATGATTGGTCAGCATTGAGGTTGCAATTCCCACAGCCCAGGCGATAACGGCAAGGTAATTAACCGCCGCAACTTGGCTTAATTCACTTAACAGGTAAGATTGTTTATTACGTACGATGAAAAAATCCACCACATAAATCGCCGCAACAGGGGTGAAGATAATCGATAGGCTAAATAAGAAGTCAGTAAAATTAGCCAGTAAATTAAATGAAGCGATAATCGTGCCTAATACGCCTGAAACCACGATGATTTTCCATTCTTTCCAGCTAATATTTATGGCGTTAAAACCCAGCGCGGCGCTGTATAAATTGACCACGTTGGTGACCCAGCTCGACATGATGAGCAAGATAAACGCTAAAGTGCCAATGCCTAATGTGAGCATGACAGCCAGAATATCACTTTGTTGCACCGCAATACCTGCCATGGCTGCAGCGATATAAACGAAGCTGTTGAGTACTAAAAATGGCAGAAATGAAGCGATAATGGTGTCATTGGTGGTTTTTGCAAACCGGCTAAAGTCAGGCATTAATACCACGCTGACAATAAAACTGCCGACAACGGCTGATACCGCTTCACCAAAGGTGAGTTCAATGCTGTTAAACTGAGTAACTGCATCTGGGGCGATGACATAACCGACACTTTTATAGAGCATATAAGCCACTAACATAAATAGAATCGGCACGAATAAACTGGACAGCTTTTCAATCAGCTTAAAGCCCCAAATAGTGGTGAGGGTAATTAACATTCCGGCTGATACTTCTAATAGCCACAATGGCACTGTCACAGTAAATAACTGTTGAAACAGGGCTTGAGAGACTTCGCTAAACAGATTGATGTTAACCCCATACCAACCCAGTAAAGATAATACAAACGCAAGGCTGAGCAGGTTTGCTCCTTTGCGGCCAAAGACAAATTTCATGGTCATGCATGAGGTTAGGCGGTTGTGCATGCCAACTAAGCCAGTGACAGTGCCAAGTACTGACAAAATAATGCCGCCAATAATAAAGGCGTAAATACTTTGGCTAAGGCCTAACGCGCCGCCAAGCTCAAGCCCGGTGATTAGACCCGGCACGGCAAATGCCAATCCACCGTTTATCATGCCAATGCGCACGCCGCCGACGGTTTTATCTTGCGGCACGGGGCGAGTGGCATAATCATCAAATAGATCATTGTTTGCACTATTTTTAGAGCTATATTCAGAGCTATATTCAGAGCTTGGCTTAGGGCTGTGTTCTTGGTTGTTTCTTGCGCAGTATTCAGCGCTAGGTGTCAGACGGTTAGGCATAAGTTCTACTTGTAAAAATAGGCCCCTAATCTAGAGGCCTGTATGGGAGTGACGATGTCTTGCCTTAGAAATTATAAATCGCTTCGATACCATATGTTCTCGGTTTATTAGGCATGCGGGCTAAATCGGTTACGCCATCACCATAAAAGAAGATATCTTCAATGGTGCGCTCGTCAGTTAAGTTATTGACATATAGCTGCACTGTCCAATCGTCAGACTTCAAACCGACCCCAGCATTAATTGAGGTGAAGGTTGACGAAGTAACATGTGGGATTTCAATATCAAAATATTGTGGCCCTTGCACCTGAATATCAGCTCGCGATACCAGCGACCAGTTTGAGCTAATTGGAAAGTAATGATCCGCTGATAAACTATAAGTATACTCAGGCACCCATACTTGCGACTCACCTTCAAGTTCAGGTCTATCAGTAAACTCTTTTATTTCTGAGTCAATATAGCCTGCATTAAAGCGTACATTGAGGTTTTCTGTCGCAGCCCAGCCTAATTCGATTTCAGCACCTTTAGTGAGCACGTCATCAATGGCGAGGTTTTCAAGGGTAAAGCTGTCGACATTAAATTGGGTAATTTGTGCATCAGATTGGGAGATGACAAATAACGCGCCGTTTAAGGTTACTTTATTTGAGAATAGGGTGGTTTTAAAACCCGCTTCGTAGCTGTCAGACACTTCCTGATTGTAAACACGGTTTATGCCTTCTGCGGGCTCGTTAAAGCCGCCACTTCTAAAACCTTTTGAATAACCAGTATAAAGCAGTAACTCCTCATTCATTTGATAAGCTAAAGTCACCTTAGGTTGCCATTGGCTAAAGGTATCCTCTGCAAACGTATCAACAGGGAAGTTAGGGTCGTAAGACTCACGTTTGTCGCTATCAAAACGTAGCGCTGCCGTTAATTCTAACTTGTCAGTAATGTCGTAGTTAATTTGACCTGATAATGCCCAGGCTTTGCTGCTGTTTTTATCGGCGATGGTTAGATACATCATCTCATCGGTAAAATCGTCTCTGTCTAGCGGCACATCGCCTAAGAAGTCGTCAAAGAAGTTAATGGTGTTGTCACGTTTCTTGTCTTGATAGAAAGCTGACACTGCCCATCTTAAATCCTGATCACTTTGAGACGTAAAGCGTGATTCAACCGTCAGTGATTTCACATCAAATAAGCCTTCAGTGCCAAAAGGGGCACGGAAAAAATCATCTTCATCAATAAAGGTCGGGTCGGCGGAGTAATCGCCATCGTAAAAGTGTTTGTTTTCAGAGCTACTGTAAGCAGTGATAAAGTCAAAGGTACCTAAGTCATAATGCTGGGTAAGTTTGGCGCTGACTTCATATACATCACGTTGGTCGTTATTACGGATGTTTTGCGAGGTGCCAATATCAAAGTCTTCCGCGCTGTCTTCAGTGACGCCTTGATAATAAGCAAAGCCGGCATCGCTGGTGGTGTAACGGCCGCGCAGGTTTAAACTGGTGTCGTCTGTGAGATCAAATTCAAGCTGGGCAAACACTGAGTCTTCTGAAAAGTAATCTGCTGGCTCATCTAAAAACACATTATCAATTAAGCCATCAGAGTTTTTGGTATAACCGCCAACACGGAAAAATGCGCTGCTGTCATCATTAAGCGCGCCCGATACCACGCCATTTAAATTATAGGTATTGCCGTTACCGTATGAGCCTTTAATGGTGCCTTCTAACTCTTCGGTTGGTTTTTTGGTGGTGACAATCACTGCGCCGCCAATGGCGCCTTTACCGTAAAGTGCACCCTGTGCACCGCGCATGACTTCAATACGCTCAATGTCGACTAAATCTTGGTTAATAAATTCTAAATCGGGTGCGGTGACCCCATCAACCACAAAAGCCAGCGGCGCGTCGCCCACTTGCGGGGTAATTAAGCCGCGGATAGTGATACGGGCAAGGCCAGGTCTGAAGTTGTCCAACTGGCTTAAGTTAGGGGTGAGGTCGGCAACATCTCTAAAATTTTCAATACGCTGGTTTTGGATCATATCAGCACTAAACGCGGTTACCGAGTCGGGTACATTCTGTAAGGTTTCTACACGGCCACGAGCACTAATCTCGATGCGCTCAATTCCGCTAGTGGCTTCAACAGTTTGTGGCTCATTGTCCTCAGCGTGGGCTGAACTAACAAGCGATAAACCCACCGCAGTGGCTAATATTGATTTTGCGAAAAAACGACGATTAGTATGACTCATATTTTGGCCCTCATAGGCTGCCTTGCATAAATATGTAGTTATTATGCATTTGTGTGATCCGTTATAACCATTGTGGGACTTTGGCAGAAAATAATATTTTGTAATGCAGCAAAAATGCAGTAAAAATTTGTCGCTTTGAGAGGAAACACGGGACATTTTGCAAATTAATCATGGATAATCCACTATAGGTAGCGAAAACCATAGATAAAATAACACTAGGTTTCTGAAAATGAAAAAGAAAGTAAAAATTGATAGTTACAATAAAAAAATATTGGCGACCCTGCACCTTGAAGGGGATTTGACCAATATTGAATTAGCTGAAAAAGTAAACCTTTCACCTAGTGCCTGTTTTCAGCGAGTTAAATCGTTAAAAGAAGCCGGCTATTTCAGAACCTTTCATGCGGATGTGAATTTAGAGCAGATTTGTGAACACGTGATGGCCTATGTGGAGTTTACCTTAACCGATAACACTGCACCGTCGCGGCGACGCTTTGTTAGTGCTATTCAAGATATTCCTGAATTTATGGATTGCATGCAGCTTGCTGGTGATGTGGATTATATGTCGTTAAGTTGCTTTCCCAATATCAAAAAACTGAATGAGATCTGTACCGAGCTTTCAGACAGATCAGAGCTAAGTATCAAAAATATTAAGACGCGTATCGTACTTGAACGCAGCAAGTGGTTTTTAGGCTATCCGTTATCAAGTTTGAAGTGGTTAGATGATAATGGTCAAGATTTAGACCGTGGCGCTGAGTAAGCTTAATAGCTATGCAGTGTTTTTTGTTTGCTATATAAAACAGTGATAAAAGTATCATCGTTTTTATAAAGAAAAGGCCTGTATCGACAGGCCTTTTTGTTAGTTAACTTTCAGGGCTTAGTTTACTTATCAAATCGATTTTGCAGGTAATCAAATACCGCACGAATACCAAAGGCTTCACCACCCACAGGGCGACCCGGTAATTTACGGTTATTCCATGCCATCACATCGAAGTGACTCCAGCTAATATCTTTATCAACAAAGGCCTCAAGATAAAGCGCTGCGGTAATTGCGCCGCCAAATGGAGTTTTGCCGCAGTTGGCTAAGTCAGCAATATCACTACAGGTTAAGTCATAATAAGGTTTATGCAGTGGCATGCGCCAAACTGGGTCGTCTACAGATAAACCCGATGCGGTAATATCGGCGGCCACTTGGTCATCGTTACTAAAGAACCCCGGCAGCTCGGTGCCTAAAGCAACTCGCATAGCCCCTGTTAAGGTGGCAAAATCAATCATTAGCTCAGGTTTGTCGTTATTGGCTTCAGCAAGGGCATCACACAATACTAAGCGGCCTTCGGCGTCAGTATTATCAATTTCAACGGTCAGCCCTTTGCGGGTAGTAATCACATCACCGGGCCTAAAGGCATTGGCTGAAACGGCATTTTCAACCGCAGGAACCAATACCCGCAGACGAATAGGTAAGTTGCTCGCCATAATCAATTGCGCTAAACCAATAACATGCGCTGCGCCGCCCATGTCTTTTTTCATAAAGCGCATGCCGGCGCCGGGTTTTAAATCAAGGCCACCAGAGTCAAAACACACACCTTTACCTACTAGGGTCACTTTAGGAGCCGATTCATCACCCCAAGTTAAGTCGATTAAGCGCGGAACATTTGCGCTGGCGCGGCCAACCATATGAATGGTCGGGTAGTTTTGCTCAAGTAGTTCATCACCGACAATTTGGTTGAGCTTAGCGCCAAATTCTGTCGCCATGGTGCTCATGGTCTCAGCTAAGTGTTGCGGCATCATATCGGCGGCGGGTGTGTTAACCAAGTCACGGACTAATGACACTGAGCGGATGAACTTATTAGCTTCATCAGCTTGCGCACTAGTCGGCACAATAAGCTGTGGAATTTGCTTGTCGCTTTTTTTGTAGCGATCGAACTGATACGCCCCTAAACCCCAACTAAATGCGGCGGTTTTTATCTGCTTGTCATCCGCGTTTAATTGGTATTGACCTGCGGGCAGTTGATTAACCAGATCACCACACAGCCAATAAGAGTCATCTTGGTTACTCACAAAAATAACTTCAGCTAACTCACCTTCGGTATTAGGAATTAAGCTCATGCCTTTACCTGAAAACTGGGTGGTGGTGAGCCAGTTAGTAACATTTTTAGACTGCTTATCGCGCCACTGTGCAAATGTTTCGCTATTGAAAATAGACAGGGGAATGCCTGAAACACCTGAAATAATGATATTGCTCATAGTAGGACTCGTTGATTGCGATGAGTTTAAGGATATCCCTAAGAGTATCAGGCTGATTTGATTCTAGAAAGCATAGAGATGGTTTTAGTGTGCTTGTTTGCTGCAATAGATGACTATAGTGGAATGGCGCGACTGAAATAGGCGGTTATGAGCTGAGGTTACGACTACTTTTTGGCAAAGTTATTAGGATTGCTAAAAAATAACCGTGGTAGTTGCTTATTAGTTTAGCTACTGGCTATTGTCACTTATCAGTTAGGCTGTGGCTATTTGGGTTAACTGGTTTTGTTAATGGCGTTTTTTCGAGCATTGGCTTTGCGTTCGGACATATTATTGAATGAGCTTGGCAGCACGTCAACGCCTACCATTTTGCCGAGTTTTAATACCAAAGGAATAGTAATAGGGGCAAAAGGTAACACCGCGAAAACCCCTAAGCCCAAACCTTTGAGTAAGTCGGCAAATTGTTTATTGGCTTCGGCTAATTCATCCTTGTTGGCTTGCTTGCAGGTATAGCGTTTATAAGTCACCAGCATGGCTTTGGTTTCTTGCTTTTCTTGGGCTAAGGCCTGTTTTACCACCAACATATCCAGTTTTACACGTAGCCAAATGCGCCGTCTTCCAATACGGATAACGCGAATAGGGGCCTTGTGTAATAGCTGGTAGATACTCATGGGCGAGATTGTCGCATAGTGGCTGTAGTTAACCTATTTATTAAAGTGAATAGTTACATTTAGCTGATCTCGATGAGATCAGTGTAGTTGTTTTTAAGCATAATCTAATAATATAGACTGACTTTTTTAAAGATTATGCAAAAGTAGGCCAATTTAGCTGGCTTGACTTATCTTGTTTAAATGCGAGCTTATATTTAGCAGCCGCGGTTTTAACAGGACTAAAGCTGCGCATTTTAACTTTAGCGGGCTAATTTATGCTAAAGTAAGGCGCTTATCTTTTTTATCTTCTTCGGTAAATAGACAACCTCATCTTGTGCTATATGAGTTTTCAAAAGCGTTAGCAATGATTAATTCATTAAGTGCTCACACTGCTGGTTATATGAACTTCCCATAATTCTGTAGCTAAAACCTTCGTAGTGGATAAATGAGTATGCAATAAATTTCCCCTTCAAATATTGACACTTTATCGTCTGCGACGCTTTTTTAAGCTCGGTCACCGTAAAGTTCTTCCATTTATAAAACTCTATGTTAATTAGGCCGCGTTGTTTACGACTGTCGCATTAACCAGAGCAGATCCCACCTCTAATCATTAGAGCAACTGGCCATTGGCGAAAATAAACATTCGTGTATGCAGTCACATAGATCCATTGATATAACAAGGAACGATGACATGAACACGTTAAAAGTAGGAGTCATAGGGACTTCAAGAAAAGTAGACGAAAAACGCTTTCCCATTCACCCAGGACATTTACTGCGCATTCCGCAAGCGCTTCGAAAGCAACTCATATTTGAGCAAGGTTATGGCGAACCCTTTGGGATCTCAGATGCTGAAATTGCTGCATTAACTGGCGGTATTGCCACGCGTCATGAGTTACTGGCAAATATTGGTACGGTAATTATTGCCAAGCCGGTGTTAGAAGATTTACAAGAGCTGCGTGAAGGCGGCACTTTATGGGGTTATGTACATTGTGTGCAGCAGCAAGATATTACTCAAGCAGCGCTAGATCGCAAACAAACCCTAATTGCTTTTGAAGATATGTTTATTTGGTCGGCAACGGGGCAAATGGGTCGTCATACTTTTTATAAAAATAATGAAATGGCTGGTTATTGTGCGGTGCTACACTCATTACAACTTAAAGGCATTGATGGCCACTATGGCGATCAACGTAAGACGATTATTTTTGGCTTTGGCGCCGTGAGTCGCGGCGCGATTTACGCCCTTAAAGCCCATGGTTTTAAAGACATTACCATTTGTATTCAGCGACCTGAAGAGCAAGTGCGTGAAGAAGTATTAGATTGTAACTATGTCCGTATTCGCGCAGGCGAGACGGGCGAAGCCCGAATGATGGTGGTTGAGCATGATGGCAGTAGCAGGCCATTAACAGAGCTCATCAGTGAAGCCGATATTATCGTTAACGGCACTTTTCAAAACACTGCCAAGCCAACTAATTTCGTGATCGAATCTGAAGCAGAGTGCCTAAAACCCCATAGTTTGATCATTGATGTCAGTTGCGATGAAAAAATGGGCTTCTTTTTTGCTAAGCCGACCACATTTAAACAGCCAATGTTTAACTATAAAACGGTGGATTATTATGCGGTGGATCATACCCCGACTTACCTTTGGGAAAGTGCTACTCGGTCGATTTCAGCAGCGCTGATTGTGTATTTACCTGCAGTGCTAGCAGGGCAGAGCGCTTGGCAGCAAAATGAAACCATTCGCCAAGCGATAAACATTGAAGAGGGCGTTGTTTTAAATGAGGCGATTTTATCGTTTCAGCACCGTAAGGCAGAGTACCCTTACAAGATTAAAGATATTGAATTAAGCCTCGCCATTTAACTATAGTCATTTAACTATAGTCATTTAACTATGGCAGATGTCATAAATAAATCTATATGTCGACTTAATCAGCAATAACTTAGCTGGTCATGTGCAAGCATGGCCAATGCTAAGCCTTTGATTATTGTTTAATGCAGGGGAAATTTTTCAGCTAATTAAGCAATAGTGACAATTAACCCAAGACTATTGCGCTAAAAACACCGATAATTCACCTCATTAGATATACCCGCCAATTTACAGCGCACGACTCTGGAACTATTCAATGGAAATCAAAGTTAATTTTCTCGACAACTTAAGACTTGAAGCCAAGTTTGACGACTTTACTGTTACTGCCGATCAGCCTATTCGCTACAAAGGTGATGGGTCAGCGCCAAGTCCGTTTGATTACTTCTTAGCGTCGTCAGCGCTGTGTGCGGCTTACTTTATCAAGGTGTATTGTAAAGCCCGTGATATTCCTACGGAAAATATCAAGCTATCACAAAACAACATTGTTGATCCTGAAGATCGTTATAACCAGATTTTTCAGATCCAAGTTGAATTACCAGATGATATTTCTGAAAAAGATCGTACCGGTATTTTACGTTCTATCGACCGCTGTACGGTTAAAAAAGTGGTGCAAACCGGCCCTGAATTTAAAATCGAAACCGTTGATGATTTAGCCGCTGACGCCAATGCCATGCTAATGGGTCAACCTGAAGGCGATACCAGCACCTACATCATAGGTAAAGACTTACCCCTTGAAGAAACCATCACCAACATGACTGCCATGCTAGCAGAGCTGGGGATGAAGATTGAAATTTCTTCATGGCGTAACATTGTGCCGAATGTGTGGTCACTGCATATTCGTGATGCAGCATCACCAGCCTGTTTTACTAATGGTAAAGGCGCGACGAAAGAGAGTGCGCTGTGCTCTGCATTAGGTGAATTCATTGAACGTTTAAACTGTAACTTCTTTTATAACGACCAGTTCTTTGGCGAAGAGATAGCTAATAGCGAGTTTGTGCATTATCCCAATGAAACATGGTTTGAGTTAGAAGAAGATGACTCGCTGCCAAGCGGCATTTTAGATGACTACTGTTTAGAGATTTATAATCCAGATGGTGAGTTAGCCGGTTCAAATCTGATAGATACCAACTCAGGTAACTTTGAGCGTGGTATTTGTACCATTCCTTATACTCGTCACTCAGATGGCGAAGTGGTTAATATCCCGTCTAACTTAATCGAGAACTTATTTTTAAGTAACGGCATGAGCGCGGGTAATAACCTAGCTGAAGCCAAGGTGCAGTGTTTATCTGAAATCTTTGAACGCGCGGTTAAACGCCAAATCATCGAGCAAGAAATTGTCCTGCCAGATGTGCCAATGGCTGTACTTGAAAAGTACCCAAGCATATTAGCGGGTATTAAAGGTTTAGAAGAACAAGGCTTCCCTGTTGTGGTTAAAGATGCCTCACTCGGTGGTCAATTCCCTGTAATGTGTGTCACCTTGATGAACCCTAAAACTGGCGGCGTATTTGCTTCATTTGGCGCCCATCCGAGTCTTGAAGTGGCGCTTGAGCGCAGCCTGACAGAATTATTGCAAGGTCGAAGCTTTGAAGGCTTGAACGATGTGCCAAAGCCGACGTTCAATAGCATGACAGTGACAGAGCCTGAAAACTTTGTTGAGCACTTTATTGACTCTACAGGTGTTATCTCGTGGCGTTTCTTTAGCAGCAATCATGATTATGATTTCTGCGAATGGGATTTCTCTGGTACTACGGAAGAAGAAACTGAAAGCTTATTTGGTATTTTAGCGGATATTGGCAAAGAAGCTTATATTGCTGAGTTTGACCAATTAGGCGCTGCAGTTTGCCGTATCTTGGTGCCTGATTACTCAGAAGTGTATCCAGTTGAAGATCTTATTTGGGACAACACCAATAAAGCGCTGGATTACCGTGAAGAGATTTTAAACCTGCATGTGTTAACCCAAGAGCAGTTAACTGATTTAGTTGAGCGCTTAGAAGAAAGCCAACTGGATAATCAAACCGATATACCAACCTTAATTGGTATCGTGTTTGACGAAAACACCCCTTGGGGACAGTTAACCATCATCGAGCTTAAAATCTTAATCTATCTTGCGATAGGCAGACTTGAAGATGCGATGGATTATGTTGGTGAGTTTTTACAATACAACGACAATACAGTCGAGCGCGGCTTGTTCTATCAAGCGGTTAATGCGGTATTAGAAGTCACCTTGGATGACGGTTTAGCGCTTGAGCACTTTATCAATAACTTCAACCGTATGTTTGGTGAAGACAATATGAAAAACGTTGTTGGCAGTGTCACTGGTGAGGTGAAGTTCTTTGGTTTGACTCAAACCAGCATGAAGCTTGAAGGTATCGAGCCGCATTTAAGATTGATTGAAAGCTATAAAAAACTGCATCAAGCACGGGCGAATGCCGCTAAATAAGAGTATTCAATACAAGTTATAAACCTATTTTAAAGCCCATCAAATGATGGGTTTTTTTGTTTTTAGCATTGTCTACCACACCGATAAAACCAATAGCATCTATCAATAGATAACCTATTTCTGTTACTTTATGGCTGAAATGTGACTGATATAAGCATGTATCGGTCACTCAAAAAGGATGGTTAAAGGAACTTAGATGGCGACATTATTTAGGCTATTAATGATTATCACCGCAGCGTTAGCAATTACCATCTTAGTCATTTTTGTGATGTCTACTTTAGTGGGTTTGGGCGTTCCAGAGCATGCAAATAATACCTTTGGCTATCTCATTTCAACTTGCTAGTTAATGTATTCGCATAATCGTTATTTTATTTAAATGTTATAACGTTCCGCTTCAACTTCTGTTTTATTGATTCTCATACGGCTAGCCAATATTAGCATCTCCTGCTAGGTTGAATACTGTACTCAATAATTCATCGCTACTTTTTGAATTATCTCGTTTAAGTTCTCGGACATAATAAGGATATTTTCATGCTTAAAACCCTCATCACAACTGCTATCACAACAGCCATAATGGCGGTTGCACTAGGTGGTTGCTCGAATTCCAGTAACTCCAATGATGTTAAACCACAAGCTGATCCAATTGATTTAGTTGCCAGTAATTCAGTGGCATTTGAAACTTACAATGCTGAAGAGTTTTATAAAACCACCAGTGTATTTGGCTCTTCAATTAACCATTTAGGCAATGCTGTTTTAGTCAGTAATGATAAAAGCGGTATTTTCAATGCTTATCGTGTGCCTGTTGATGGCAGCCCGTCAAAACAACTGACGTTTTCAACTAAAGAATCAGTATTTGTTGAGTCGTGGTTTCCAAAAGACGAACGTTTTTTATATAGCGCGGATAAAGGTGGTGATGAACTTAATCATCTTTATGTCCAAGAGTTAGATGGCACTGACGTGGATTTAACCCCAGGCGAAGGCTTAAAAGCGTCAGTAATGTCATGGCATGAAGATGAGCAATCTTTCTTTGTGGTAACCAATGAACGAGATGCTAAGTATTTTGATGTTTATCAATATAATACTGAAGATTACAGTCGCCAATTAGTGTTTAAAAATGACTCTGGTTTTAGTGTAGAAAGTGTGAGTCCAAATGGCCGTTTTATCGCGCTGAGTAAAAGCCATTCAAACAGTAACTCAGATCTTTATTTAATCGACCTTAGATTGAAAATGGCAAAACCACGCTTGCTCACTGAACATAGTGGTGATGTGTCTTATTCGGTTGATACTTTTTCTAAAGACAATAAACGCTTGTTGTATGCCACCGATGAATTTGGTGAGTTCAATCAATCATGGGCATATGATTTAGCAACAGGTGAGAGCACCTTAAGCTATAAGGCAGATTGGGATGTCAGTTTTAGCTACTTTTCAAAAGATGGTCGTTTTCAAATTACCGGTGTCAATGCCGATGCGCAAACACAGTTGATTATTACTGATTTAACCACTAATTCTGAACTGCAATTACCGACCTTACCCAGTGGTGATTTACGCGGGGTAAATTTCTCTGATGATTCAAGTTCAATGGTGTTTTACATTAACTCAGATACTTCACCATCAAACTTATATACCCACAAATTAGGTACAGACTCGATACTTCGATTAACCAATTCTGGTAATCCAAACATAAAAGAACAGAATCTTGTTACCGGTGAAGTGGTGCGTTTTAAAAGCTTTGATGGTTTAGAGATTCCTGCGATTTTATATAAGCCTAAACAAGCTAATATGAAAAAAGTGCCCGCATTGATTTATATCCATGGTGGTCCTGGCGGGCAATCTCGCAAAGGGTACTCTGCAACAGTTCAACATCTGGTGAATAACGGCTATGCCATCATTAAGATTAACAATCGTGGTTCAAGTGGATATGGTAAAACGTTTTTTCACTTAGATGATAAACGTCATGGTGAAGATGATTTACAAGATGTGGTGTATAACAAAAAATACCTTCAAACCTTAGATTGGGTTGATGCCGATAAGATTGGTGTTATGGGTGGCAGTTATGGCGGTTACTTAACAATGGCTGCGATGGCATTTACTGATGAGTTTAAGGTCGGAATTAATATCTTTGGCGTTACTAACTGGGTGAGAACCCTTGAAAGCATACCGCCTTACTGGGAAGCATTTCGTAAAAGTCTTTATGACGAGTTAGGGGACCCAACGACAGATAAAGAGCGCTTACACAATATTTCACCAGTGTTTTTTGGTGAACAAGTGAAAAGCCCGGTGTTGGTGGTGCAAGGGGCAAATGATCCCCGAGTGCTAAAAATTGAGAGTGATGAAATGGTCGAGTCAATCCGCTCGGGCGGCACTTATGTTGATTACCTTGTGTTTGATGATGAAGGCCATGGCTTTAGTAAAAAAGCTAACCGCATTAGTGCTTCTAATAAATACCTCGAATTTTTAAATACCTATTTATAAGTTCCAAAGGTTGGCATAGCGTAAAAACAAAAAAGCCATTTGAATATTCAAATGGCTTTTTTATGACTGCGATATTACGAATAATCTTCGTTATTAAGGCTTATTTTTTTATCAGCGCTGATGCTTCAGCTTGGCTTGCCATGTACTCATCAAACGTACCGTGGAAGCTTAATAACTTTTGGTCTCTCACATCAATGATGTGAGTTGCAAGCGATGATACAAATTCTCTATCGTGGCTAACGAAAATCAAGGTGCCTTCAAATTCTTTAAGGGCATTGTTCAGCGCTTCAATGGCTTCCATGTCCATGTGGTTGGTTGGCTCGTCCATGATGAGTACATTTACATCCATCATCATTAACTTACCAAATAATAGACGGTTCTTTTCACCACCTGAACAGTTACGGGCTTTCTTGTTGGCATCATCTTCAGTAAATAGAAGACGGCCTAACATACCACGGACCATTAAATCGTTATGTCTTGGGGTGCGCCATTGCGACATCCAATCAAATAAACTTAGATCATTATCAAAGTCTTTGCTGCTGTCTTGCGGGCAGTAACCGATAGCGGCATTTTCAGACCACTTAACCACACCTTCGTTATTGGTCAGATCGTTAACTAAACAGCGTAGCAGGGTAGTTTTACCGACACCGTTTTCACCAATAACAGCAAGCTTTGCGCCTGCTTCAAGGATAATGTTACCGCCTTGGAATAAGGTATTATCTTCAAAACCATGGCCAACGTCTTCCATGATAAGCGCTTGACGATGCATTTTTTTGCTTTCGTCAAAACGTAATGAAGGCGTCATGCGACTAGATGATTTAACTTCATCTAGCGAAATTTTATCAAGCTTTTTAGCACGAGAACTGGCTTGCTTCGCTTTAGATGCGTTAGCACCAAAACGGTTAACAAAGTCTTGAAGTTCAGCCATTTCAGCCACTTTCTTAGCGTTACCTGCTAATAACTGCTCTTGGATTAAGCCTGCAGCTTCAAGGAAGTATTCGTAATTACCAGGGTAAATACGCAGTTCACCGTAATCGATATCAGCCATATGAGTACAGACAGTGTTCAAGAAATGTCTATCATGGGAGATGATGATCATGGTGCATTTACGTTTGTTTAACTCATCTGCTAACCAACTAATGGTATGTATGTCCAAGTTGTTGGTCGGTTCATCAAGCAGCAAGATATCAGGGTTTGAGAATAAAGCCTGTGCCAGTAATACACGTAGCTTTTTACCGGGAGCGACTTGGCTCATTAAACCAAAGTGATATTCTTCATCGATACCGGCTTCAAGTAAGATTTCACCAGCGCGGCTTTCTGCACAGTAACCGTCCATTTCAGCAAACTCACTTTCAAGTTCACCGACTCTCATTCCGTCTTCTTCAGTCATTTCAGGCAAAGAATAAATGCGTTCACGCTCTTGCTTAACTTCCCACAGTTTTGGGTCACCCTGAATGACAGCATCGACTACGCTGTACTGTTCAAAAGCAAACTGATCTTGACTTAAGGTACCGACTTTTTGGCCCGGAGTAATAGACACGTTGCCAGAAGTCGGTGCAAGTTCACCACTTAGAATTTTCATGAAGGTTGATTTACCACAACCGTTGGCACCAATTAAACCATAACGGTTTCCGTGGCCAAATTTAGCTGAGATGTTTTCAAACAATGGCTCTGGGCCAAACTGCATGGTGATATTTGCGGTAGAAATCAAAGGAATATCCTGAATGGTTAAGTATGCAAAACAAAGCTCGATGTACAATAAAAAGGTACTTTGAGTTCAGCCAAGCTAAGCAGATAAACGCTGACCTTAAAAAGGCAGAGCATTTACGTAGGTAAAACAGCCGCGGATTATACAGACATAACTGCTCATATGTCGAGCAGCCAATGCAGTTAAAGTATATTTTTGGCCTGTTTAGTGCAATTTAACGGGCAAATGCTCAATAGTGAATGTTTTAAGAGGGGGAAATTACTGTTTTGCCTGTAAGTTTTTAACTAGTGGTTCACAGGAAAGCGGTTTTTGTTTTAAAGGCTTTGGCTTTGGCGCCGCTGCCGTTTTAGGTTGTTTAGCTTGTTGCTGGCTTGCCGCTGCACGCTTAAGTTGCTGGGTCCACCAAGTTAATTCTTCACAGCCATGACCTGATTTAATGGGCTGCTGCGCTTTACATAAGCTATCAGTTTCAGGGCAATGCAAGCGCACATGCATGTGAGAGGTATGGCCCCACCAAGGACGAATTTTTTGTAGCCAAGTATCCTTGTCGCTTCGTTCATTACACAGCTGCTGCTTGATGATTGGATTAACAAAAATCCGAGCGACCTGATTATTCTCTGCAGCGACTTTGAGCATGGTTTTATGTTGTTTTGACCATGCTTGATTAACGGTTAATTTATCAATATCAACCACAGACAAATGACGTGGATTTTGTAATTCTTGGGGCTTGAGTGGCGCCTCGGTTAGTTTTAGCCAAATATCCACATCTAAGCCTATTTGATGGCTGCTGTGGCCAAAATCAAATTGACCGCCGCGGGGCATCGACATATCACCGATGAAAATATTATTGATCCCTTGCTGAGTTAGCTGCTTTGAATAGTGACTGACAAAATTCACGAGATTAGGGTGGCCATAAAAACGCTGCCGCTGACTACGAATAACTTGGTAGCCGTCACCCGTTAACGGCAGTGGCTGTGCGCCTGATAAACAACCATTAGCATAGCCGCCAATAGCTGCAACTTGCCCTTGATAGATGCTGGTGGCGAGCTCCCAAGGATTGGTTCTGGCCTGCAGTGGATAAATGCTTGACAAACTTAATAGCAGTAATATGGTGCTTAATCGTGTCATTGATAAAATTACTCCTACAAGACTGTGAATTAAAGGTATAGGACATGAGCGAGTTAATTAGCGAATGCTTGATAATCAAATCACTTATGAGCTCAACAAAAGTATAGAAGGCGATAGGAATTAGGCGAGTGAATAGCGCGGATTAGTTTGAGTGCTTAAATTCTTTTAAGTCGTAGCATTATGACACTAGAGCATCAGGCCTGCGAAGGGGGGGGAGCTCGCAGGCCTGATGTTGTTCTAACTTAATATTATCTCACTTAAAGGGAATGAGGATGACCGTTAACGCTTACGGATCATGCTGGTGTTAATATCCTTAAGGCTTTGACAGCCTGCCAAGGCCATAGTACGGACCAATTCTGTTTTGAGTATACAGATGGCTTTTTCTGCACCCGCTTGCCCGCCCGCAGCTAGGCCATAGGCGTATGCTCTGCCAAGTGATACCGCATTAGCGCCTAAGGCTATCGCTTTAAAAATATCGCTGCCGCGTCTGATGCCGCCATCGACGATGAGCTCGATGTCTGGACCGACTGCCGCTCGAATGTCAGCCACCATTTCAATTGGCGCAGGGGTGCAGTCCAGCTGTCTGCCGCCATGATTTGAAATCATAATGGCCGATGCGCCAATGTGTTTAGCTTTAACTGCATCATCTACCGACATAATGCCTTTGATGGCAAAAGGGCCGCCCCATTGTTTAATCATCTTGGCGGCGTGATCCCAAGTGAGATTTCGCTCCAATAGATTACCCATATACTTAAGGAAGCTTTCGGTATCGCCTGTTGAGGGGGCTGCATTTAGATTAACTAAATCTTTGCCACCTGACATAAAGTAGTTTTTTACCCACAAAGGATGTTTAGCAAATTCCAATAGGCTTTTTAAGCTGAGGTTCATGGGTATGGTTAAGCCATTTTTTATGTCTCGCTCACGATTGCCGCCCACCACGGTATCAACGGTTAAACACATGGCTTGATATTTTGCCGCTTTTGCCCGCTGCATAATTTCTTCATTTAATTGCGGATCCGTCACTACATATACCTGAAACATTTTATTGCCATAACTACTGCTGGCGACCTCTTCAATGGTTTTGGAAGAGAAAGTGGATAAGGTAAACAAAATATCCTGTTTTTCAGCGGCTTTAGCGCCAGCGATATCTGCATCAGCATGAAACATGCGCTGCTGACCCACAGGTGAAATAAAAAATGGTGCCGACATGTCACAGCCCAGTATATGGCTGTGGGTATTGATGTCGGTGACATTAGTGAGACACTTAGGAATAATCTGATATTGATCAAAGGCATTAACATTGTGACTCAAAGACACTTCATCGTCAGCACCGCCTGCCATGTAGTCATACACAGGTAGGGGGAGGTTTTTATGTGCTTGCTGATGTAACTGCTCAATGTTAAAGCATTTTTCTAAAGACTTAGTTAATAACATAGTGGCTGCTCTATACAGGAGTTGATAACGGTTTGCCTTCAAGCATCGCAATAACATTTTGTAAGGCTTTGCCTGCCATAGCTTGACGGCATTCAGCCGTTGCGCTGCCAATATGCGGAGTTAAGGTGACATTTTCAAAATCAAGATAGCCAGAATGGAAATCAGGCTCACCATCAAATACATCTAATCCAGCTGCAGCAATTTTACCGTTTTTTAGTGCATCGATGAGGGCGTTGTCATCAATTAATCCGCCGCGGCCGGTATTGATCAAAATGGCGCCATCGTTGCAATTGGCTAAGCTATCAGCATTGATTATCTGTTGTGATTCAGGGGTGAGTGGGCAATGTAAACTAATGATATCTACAGACGATAACAAGCTCGCCAGACTGTCACAATAATGGGCTTGATAGTTTGCTTCGGCTTCGAGAGATCGTGAGCGATTATAATAATAAATATCCATATTAAAGGCTTTGGCGCGGCGCGCAACGGCTTGGCCTATGCTACCCATTCCCACAATGCCTAACTTTTTACCGTGGACTTGATTTCCCATCATGGCCATTGGGGCTTGTTTAGACCATTTACCGCTGCGTAAAAAGCGCTCATTTGCGCCAAGTCGGCGGCAAGTGGCTAGCAATAACCCAAAGGCTAAGTCGGCAGTATCTTCAGTGACCACCGGGGTGTTAGTTACCGAAATGGAGCGCGCTTTAGCGGCGTTAAGGTCAATATTATCAACGCCAATACCAATATTGGCGATTAATGTAATGGATGTCGGCAAGGTATTAATAAAATCAGAACTAACGGCATCTAATGCCGTTGTTAAGTACACCTTTGCACCTGTAAAAACAGCGTAATCACCTTCAAATACCCGCACTTCGATTGCGGAGCCATTAGCGCTAATTTGCGGTAGAGGTAATGGGCGAGAAAGTACAATAATATCAGTCATTATCTTGTCCTTTTTATTATTTTTATGGGCAATTAATTGGTTTTAGATCACGCTATTTCTGTCATGATTTTTGAAGCTAGTGATTGTTTAGAGTGCCAGTAGCGATGGTTTGTTTCCGCAACAAATGTTGCATTTGAGATGCTTCATGGTCGATATTGATATAAAATTTATAAGCTTAATTGGCTTGCTTTTGTGAACGATAATAACGTGTCTACTATAAATATCACTATTAATCGGTAGAAGAATAGTGTTGTTAAGTGGATAAAAACCTAGGCAGCATTTGTTGCTAGCGTGTGGTTTTTTTAGCCTTTGCCTTTGTAGGGACTATCACTTAATCTAGCCATGATTGACCAATAATAATAAGTTCGAATGAACAAGGACTCTCTGCACTATGTTAACAATTCAACATCTACATAATTGGCGCGCTGAATTACCCAGCGAAATACAGCAGCAAATATCCCACAGGCTTAGCTTTAAAAAATTTCGTAAAGATGAATTTATTTACAACTCTGGTGAAACCTCAAATTGTGGCTTTCAAGTGGTGTCAGGTAAAGTCAAGATTTGTAATTACAATAAAGAAGGTCGAGAGTTAATTGTGGCCATTTTGCATGCAGGTGATTGCTTTGGGGATATCGGATTAATCACCCGCTATAATCGACCTAACTATGCTGTGGCATGCACTGATGTTGAAGTTAATGTATTGTCACATAAAGACTATTTACATTTAAGTCAGCACTTTCCTGAAATGTCGATAGCACTAAACCGCTTTCTATGTACCCGCATTCAATACACTTTTGCCAGTTTAAATGAAGCATTATTACTGCCACTTTATGAAAGATTAGGTGCAGCAATTGTCAGGCTTGCCCTAAGCCGCGGCGCTAAAGAACTTGAAGCCGTCTCTTTACCTGATATATCACAAGAAATGCTCGGGCAAATGGTGGGGGCAACACGGCAAAGCGTCGGGCGTGAATTGAAAAAAATGCAGCAAGAAAACCTGATTCAAATTGAGTACGGTAAAATTTTTATTAATGATATTGATAACATGATCAAATTGTTTGATTTGAATTTGTCACATCAAGCCATAGTGCCGCTTTATTCGACAATGGCAGGTACCGCATAGGTGTCTGATTTTATTATATTTTATCATCTATTGTGTTAACAATGCCTCGCAAGGTCTTATGGCTGATATTTGCTACACCTGTCATTGCAATTGAGTTTCGAACCAAACTCAGTGCTTCGCCTTAATTGTCACAAATGTGACAGAAATTAACAAATCATCTATGACAAAGTAGTTAACACTAATAATAAAAACGAGAGTTAACATGCCTAAATTAAGATCATCAAAAGTTGTCGACGGTAAAGGTGCAGCTGCAGCACGTGCACTTTGGTTAGCAGGGGGATTACAGCAAACAGATTTTGGCAAGCCCATGATTGCCGTGGTTAATTCATTTACCGAGTTTGTCCCAGGCCATGTACATTTACAAGACGTCGGCCGCCTAGTGTGTGAGGCTATTTTTGAAGCGGGCGGCATTGCCCGTGAGTTCAATACCATTGCTATCGATGACGGTATTGCCATGGGTCATGACGGTATGCTTTATAGCTTACCGAGCCGTGAAATTATTGCTGACAGCATCGAATATATGATTAATGCTCATTGCGTTGATGCGATGATCTGTATTTCAAACTGCGACAAAATCACCCCTGGCATGTTAATGGCGGGATTAAGGTTAAATATTCCAGTGATATTTGTCTCAGGCGGGCCTATGGAAGCAGGCCGCGTCGTTGAAAAAGATAAAGTTCAGCGTTTTGACCCCATTGATACCTATATTGCCGCTTTCAGTAGTCAGGAACTTGATGGTAAAAGTGCTGAGTTTTTAGAAAATCATGCCTGTCCTACCTGCGGCTCTTGTTCTGGCATGTTTACCGCCAACTCAATGAATTGCTTGGCTGAAGTGTTAGGGCTCGCACTACCGGGCAATGGCTCATTATTGGCGACTCATTCCGATCGTAAAGACTTGTTCACCCGTGCAGCTAAGCAAATCGTAACCAACACCAAAAAGTTCTATTTTGAAGATGACGACTCGGTGTTACCGCGCTCGATTGCCACTCGCGAAGCGTTTTTCAATGCGATGAAAGTGGATATTACCATGGGAGGTTCTACCAACACCATTCTACACTTGCTGGCTATGGCCCAAGAAGGCGAGGTGGATTTCAATCTCAGTGATATTGATGGCTTATCCAGAAAAGTGCCGCACCTTTGCAAGGTGTCACCAGCCACCAAAGATTACTATATGGAAGATGTTCACCGTGCTGGCGGCATGATGGCAATCATTGGCGAACTAGAACGCGCCGGATTAATTGACACCAGTGTTAAATCGGTTGGCGGCGGGACATTATCGGAAATGCTAGCCTATTGGGATGTATTACGTACAGATAACCCAGAAGTGCATGAGTACTTTAAAGCCGCGCCAGGTGGCAAACGCACCATTAAGGCCTATGGCCAGTCACAGCGCTGGAAAGAGTTAGATTTAGATCGTGAAAAAGGCTGTATCCGTAATATTGATAACCCTTATAGCACCGAAGGTGGCTTGGCCGTTTTGTACGGTAATATTTCTGAAAATGGTTGCATAGTGAAAACCGCTGCAGTGTATGAACATATGCTGGATTTTACCGGAACGGCAAGAGTATTCAATCAGCAAGAAACGGCATTAACCGCCATTGATAATGGTGAAATTCAACCTAACACCATCATCATTATTCGCTACGAAGGCCCCAAGGGCGGACCTGGCATGCAAGAGATGCTTAAACCAACCATGAGCTTAAAAGCTCAAGGGTTAGATGCTAGCTGTGCACTGGTGACAGATGGTCGATACTCTGGTGCATCTGCGGGTCTGTCAGTGGGCCATGTTTCACCTGAGGCGGCTAATCAAGGTGCTATCGGGTTAATTGAAGATGGCGATCAAATACGCATCGATATTCCTAATCGTTCGATTAATTTACTGATCTCTGATACGGCATTGCAGCAACGTCGTGATGCCATGAATGCGTTGCCAAAGGATCAAGCTTGGCAGCCCAATGAACCAAGAACCCGTGTGATCACCCGCGCGTTAAAATCCTATGCAGCGTTTGCTACCAGTGCCGATCGCGGTGGATATCGTGAGCTATAAATGGAGTTATTGATATGGCTTTAGGAATTATTGCGGCATTAGCTGTATTTATATGGATGGCGATGCGCGGCTATAGCATTGTGCTGGCCTCGCTAGTGTGTTCCACCATAGTGATTATCACTAGCGGCATGGCATTTGATAAAGCCATGCTGGAATATTTTCCAACCGGGGCACTGGGGGCATTTACATTTGCGGGACGGTTCTTTTTACTCTTTGCCGCAGGTGCGATGTTTGGTCGTTTATTGGCGGCAACAGGAGCGGCCAATAGTATTGCGAATAAGTTAGTCGACACCTTAGGCGCTGAACGTGTGCTAATTATTACGGTATTATTTTCAGCTTTGCTCACCTATGGTGGCGTGGTGTTGTTTGTGGTTATTTTCACTATGTATCCGCTTGGGGTGCAGCTATTGCAACAAGCGAATGTGCCTAAGCGGTTATTTACTGGTGCCATTGCCTTAGGTATTGGTACGTTCACCATGACCGCTATGCCAGGCTCACCGTCAATACATAATGTGATATCTTCGGTATCGCTAAAAACCGACTTATTTGCCGCAGCGGGTTATGGCCTATTCAGTAGCGCCATTATGTTGTCTTTGGGGCTGTGGTATCTTGAAAAGCAGCGTCACATAGCCAAGGCCAATGGTGAGGGTTTTATCCCTTCTGAAAAAGATAAACTGATTTTAGCCAACAATAAGCAAATGGCGATGCCATCTTGGTTTCGTTCAGTCATTCCCATTGCCGCTGTGGTAATTTGTATTGTCTCTCCAAGGATCATCAGTGCTTTAGGCGTTAACGGCATTGAGGTTGTTGACTATGCCAACAGTCAGCCGATAATTTGGCCTTGTATGGCACTCTTGATTGGTATTATTACCACCATAGTGTTGTTTCCACGTATTCTACCCCGCAGTATTACCGAGCTTGGTCAAGGCGCTGAAGAGTCTATATCGCCGTTAATCGCGACTTCAGTTGTCATCGGTTTTGGTGGCGTAGTGAGCCATACCGAAACGTTTGCGCAGTTTTCCCAGTGGATCACCACCTTAGATGTCCCTGTGCTGCTGTCAATTTTTATTGCCGCAAGTTCAGTGTCTGCAATTGTGGGTTCGTCATCAGGTGGCTTGCAAATCTTTTTAGGGACTATGGCGCCTGTTTATTTAGATAAAGGCGTCGATCCAGAGATCTTACATCGGGTTGCTGCTATGGCCAGCGGCGGGTTTGATAGTCTGCCTCATTGCGGCGCGGTAGTAGCGATATTGGCAATAACAGGGCAAACCCATAAAACGGCTTATAAAGATGTCGGAGTCGTGACTGTGGTGTTCCCCGTCATTGCCTGTTTAACCACAATTGGGAGTTATTGGCTGCTTAACACGATATAAGCAGTGGCCTCATAAGGTATGTTTATATGTTATGAGGCTAGGTTTTATGGCTTAATCTGTCTTTTGGACATATTGAGCCGAACAATGCCATTATCTTGAATTCATGACAGCCAAAGCTTGCAAAATCTTTTTAGCCAACCCATTTTAATAAACAAATCCTCGCTATAAATTAGTTGATATTTTATCCCACAGATATCCCAACCGAACAAATGTGGCAGTTTATTGTACAGCGCTAGCGTTACCCTCAAATTAACCCGTATTTCTTTACAAATAATTAACATGGGTTGAAAAATAATAATAGTCAATTTGGGGATTAACTATGTCAAATGTTCAAGCAAACGGAAATTTTAAAAAGTCGTTAATTGCGACAGTGCTGCTATCAATAATTCATGCGCCAGTAATGGCAAATGAGCCACAACAAGAACAAACTCAGTCAGAAAAAAAACAATTTGAAGTGATTGAAGTGACCGCGCAAAAACGCAGCCAGTCTATTAATGAAGTGCCTATGTCGATTTCGGCCTTTAATGCCGAGACATTAGATGAAATAGGTATCGATGACACCACTGATTTAGCCAATATTGTACCTGGGTTTAATTTCAGTGATAGCGCATTTGGGGCACCGGTTTATACCTTACGTGGGGTGGGTTTCAATGAGTCAAGCGCTCAAGCGACATCAACGGTTGGAGTGTATGTTGATGAAATTGCAGTACCATTTCCTATTATGACCAAAGGCACTAACCTTGACGTCGAACGGGTGGAGATTTTAAAAGGGCCACAAGGCACGCTTTATGGCCGTAACTCAACGGCTGGCGCGGTCAATTATATTGCGGCGAAACCCTCTAAGGATTTTGAAGCCGCCATCAAAGCGGGTATTGCTTCTTATGAAACCATTTCTGCTGAAGGTTACGTGACAGGCGGAATTAGCGACATGGTAAGTGGTCGTCTGGCACTTAAAACGATTCAGTCAGACGAGGGCTGGCAGGAAAGCATTAGCCGTGATGAAACCTTAGGTCGACAAGATAAACTGGCTGTGCGTGGTAGCTTAAACTTTGACTTCAGTGAGGCAACTCAAGCATTGCTGACTATCGGTTATGCTAGCGATAATTCAGAAACAATTGCGCCGCAAAATATTGATTATATTCCCGGTAAAGCAGGAGGCGCGCCGTTTACTGTTTCGATATATCAAACCCAGTTAGATATGGCACAAAATCCACAGAATTTTACCGGCTTAATGGATGATAATGCCAAAGCAGATTGGACTGCTGGGCGCACACCGAGCCTTGAACACATCAGCACGAATGTGTCATTGAAAGTTGAGCACGACATTAATGATCAAACCTTATTTACCTCGCTGACTGGCTACTCAAAATTTGAAGATGATGGTTCAGAATACGAGCGAGCTGGTTTTGCAGGGGAAACCATTGCTAATATTAAAAATAACCCACTGAGTGCCGCTACTGAACAAGCCTTTGGAGCAGGATTTGACGGCTACTTATTAGGTCGTTATCAAAATGCCGCCGATTCCGAATACGTTACCATGGACTATGTTTATCAAAATGGTGAAATTGATTCCATATCCCAAGAGTTTCGAGTTAGCCAACAACTTGATAGCCTGGTGTGGATTGCAGGGCTTTATTACAGTAAAAGCGAAGTCGATTACCAAACCCAGCAGGATTGGGGCATAAGTAGTAACGTAAATATTCTGCCAATCCCTGGCTTTGGCTTTAATATTGCTGAAAATGATATTAATCAACAAACCACAACCGCCTCAGTGTTTGCCAGTGCTGACTGGTTTATTACAGATCAATTCACGCTTACCACCGGCTTGCGTTATTCAAAAGATGAAGCGGATTTTACTGGCTGCTCAAGAGATGTTGATGGCGGTTTAGCTGATACTTTTTTTAATTTCTTTTTCGGAACAACGCCCACTAGTGACGTCATCAAAGGTGATGGCTACAACGCAGGCAGTTGCGTTACGGTATTAGATTTTGGAACGCCAGAGGCGAGTGTTGGGGAGGTTAGTGACACATTAAGCGAAGACTCACTTTCATGGCGCCTAGCTGCTAATTATGAGTTTAATGATGATTTATCAGTCTATGCATCTTATAGCCGTGGTTTTAAAGCGGGTAGCTTTCCTTCTTTAGCGGCAGTGACTGATCAACAGTTAGTTCCCGTTGTTCAAGAGCAACTTGACGCTTATGAAATAGGTTTTAAATCAAGCCTAGCCGAGCGTACTCTGCAGTTAAATGGCGCGGCTTTTTATTATGATTACCAAGATAAGCAATTGCTTACCAAAAAAATCGCCCCAGTATTTAACACCGTATTTACCCTGGGTAATATGCCTAAATCTTCGATCACAGGGGTTGAACTTGATGGGCGCTGGTTAGCGACAGATAACTTGACCTTAGGCGCTGCCTACGGCTGGTTAGATTCACAGATTAAACAAGGTGTCGGCTATAACCAACCAGGGCAATATTTAGACTTTAAAGGTTCGCCACTGCCTTTTACGCCAGAGCATCAGTTTAATTTATTTGCCCGTTTTGACTTTGAAATTTCAGCCGGGCTGCAAGGCTTTGTTGGCGCAGATGTAGCATATTCAAGTGAGTCACATGCCGATTTTGAAGGCTCAGTTGATCAAACTCTTGCCGTGTCAGATTTTGTTGGTGAGCCTTATGCCGTTGAAATACCAGCAACCGATTATGAGTTTGATGAGCGTTTTATTAACCCGTCTTATACCCTAGTGAATTTACGTTTTGGGGTTGAAGCTGATAGTTGGAAAGCTTTTGCATGGGGTAAAAATATCACTGACGAGTACTACACCAATACCACAGTCAAAAATAATGAAATGTATGCCAAATACCCAGCAATGGGCGCCCAATACGGGGTGACATTTGAATACACATGGTTTTAGTTAAGTATGAGCCTGATTGTTAATCAGGCTTAATGCCGAACTAAAGTCATCTCAACAATTACTGCGTTTTGGGATTTTGTTGGGGTGATTTTTAACTTTTAGCAGCGCTAATTTTTACATCACAGTTTTAGGGCGGGGTATAACAAGTAAGTATCGCGAGGGAAATGTTGGTAGCTATTCAGGCCACCGAAGGAACTCGATGGCCACATCTTGCTTAATGCTCTAGAAAACCTTTGTTAGCTTTCTTGGCAGTCTTTGCTGCTTTCTTTTCTTTTGCAGTTAAAAGTGGTTGCTTTTTAGTGTTTTTCTTACTGTCTTGTCCTTTGCTCATGATACTTTCCATTTGTTGTCATGTAACACACCTGAGGCTAGTTTTAATCAACCGGAGGACCCTGTTACTAGTACATTAGACTCAATTGTCGAATATATAAGTAACCATCTTAGTATGGCCCTATAGCAGGGCAATTGATAGTAATAGTTGATATACACTCAGTATATTAACCCCTTTATGTGTTGCTAGGGGGTAGATAAAGCTGTTTGCGTTAAAGTTGGGCCGTAGATATTTTAGTAAACGATGGATCTAACAATTTGATAACCAAGCTTAATGTGTAAAAATATTGAAGACTGCTATAAACAAGGACATGGAGTGAGTCAGTTGCAAAAATGAGTTAAGTAATTACAGGTGTATGGCTTTAAGGCGAGTTTCAGTGGCAATAAAATTCACATTAAATTCGAAGGCTAAGCTAATTTAGTTTGAATAACCCAAGATATTGGCTTGGAGGCCAGCAAATGATGTTAGAAGTAAACCATCAAGAAGATAGCGTTATTTTTGACACCCTGGTCGCAGGTGTTAGAGAGCACAAATATGAACATATGGGGCCAGAAGATACCAAGCCCTTATCTGTGGTTTGCCGTGATGAACAAGGCACTATTATAGGTGGGATAGCAGGGCGAACCATATATAGAAATTTTCTTATTGAAGTACTGTGGGTCGACAAAGCAAGCCGAGGCTCAGGTCTTGGCCGTCAATTAATGGCATCGGCAGAACTGGAAGCCAAGAAAAGGGCTTGTGTTGTTGCCCAACTGGATACCTTAGATTACCAAGCGCCAGAGTTTTATAAAAAGCTGGGTTTTAAAGTTGTCGGCAGTGTGGCAGCTTTTCCTGGTAGCCCTGAAAGGATTTTTCTCACCAAAGAATACTAATGCTCACTGAATATTATGGGATTCATTTACAAGGAGGTTAGGTTTGAATGAGATCAAAGGCATTGTTGAATTTATTGTAGAAATAGAAAAGTTAAAGTCGGTAACACCTAATACTAAACCTGTAGGTTTAGAACGCTATGAGAATTCAGCTGAACACAGCTGGCATGTGTGCATTAGTGCGCTGATGTTAAAAGAGTTTGCTAATGAACCCGTTGATATCAATCGGGTGATTAAAATGCTACTACTGCATGATCTTGGTGAAATCGATGCAGGCGATACCATAGTTTATGCCAGCAGCAATACGCATTCGATTGCGGAGCAGCAAGGAGTAGAGCGGTTATTCAAAACCTTGCCAGATTATTTAGCTGACGAATATTTACAGCTTTGGCTTGAGTTCGAAGCAGGTAAAACTGCCGATGCTATATTCGCTAAAGCCATTGATAGAGTGCCGCCGTTACTGCATAACATTCATGGCGGTGGTCATAGTTGGAAAAAGCATAACATTTCAAAGCAGCAAGTCATGTCATTGAATGGTGATCGAATCGCTAAAGGTAGTCATAGTCTATGGACTGAGCTTGAAAAACAGTTAATCAGCGCCGCTGAGCAAGGTTTACTTAAATAGCGCTGGCTCGCTTTAGGTAACAACCGATAATTTTTTCTCATTACTCTCATTACTCTTATTCTCATCGCTCTTCTCACGACTTTTATTGAATAAAAAATAAAAAATAAAAACAATTTCTTGTGTATCTTTATAGTTGCGAAAAATTAGCTACATTTATAAAGAGGCGAAAAATTAGTCACAGAGAAGGATTTCGCCAAAATGACTACAAATGGGAGTGTCATTGAGATGATGAAAAAATTATTAGGGGCTTGCTTACTGGTAACCGTGTTACCGCTAGAGGCAGTTGAAGTTTATAAGTCTGATCTATTAAATTTAGACGTCGGTGGCAATATTCAATTAGGTGTTATCAATAGTGACACTAACGATGGTGACAATACCACCACTGTGTTTGATAACGGCTCTCGATTACATTTTGATTTTAGCAGTTCGGTAAATTCAGACCTTAAATTTAGAGGTTTTTTTGAGTGGTATATTAATGCGGTAGCCCGCAATAGCATTGATAGTTACAACGTTGGTCATAATGCAATCTCGCTAAGTGATGGTAGAAATGAGTTTATGTCACTCAGGCAAGGTTTCTTTGCTGCTCAGCACACTAAATGGGGAGAGCTGTCTATTGGTAAAAGAATGGGAGCTTATACGGCCGTCACCTCGGTAACCGATAGGTTTAATGTTTATTCGGCGCTGGCATCATCAACTTATGTATACGGTGATGGTGGCTTAAGTGGCACGGGTCGAGTCGATAACGGTATTTTTTGGAATAAGCCGTTCGATTTCGATAATCATAGTTTAACGGTTAACCTTCAAGGGCAGTTTATAGACGACACCACAGTGCTTAAAGACGATGAAGATATGCCAGTATTAGATGATGACGGTAATGAAGTCACTCTAACTGCTAAAGGCGGTGAAGCGGCCAGTGTTATTTATGCTTATGATGTAGACAAATTCACCTTTGGCTTAGCGTATGTTAATGACGAGGCTGAAGGGAAAGGTATTAGGATCAGTAACCCTAGGGCCATAGCAGCTTCTTTTAGTTCAACCATGGGTGACTGGTATTTATCTGCGGTAGCCGCACATTCAGAAGGCATGTATCAAGACAACAGTAATCAAATTTTTGAAGGTAAAGGCTACGAAATAGCACTGAGCCGAGACATAGGAAATTGGACTCCAATGATCGGTTGGAACCATATCGAACCGGATAATTACGATATTGCAGAGCAGAACCAAGCTAGCCAATATGAGCTCGATTTAATCATCATCACCCTTAATTACAACGTACCGTCACTGGGCTTTTTTGCCTTTATTGAAGGCATGGTTGATAACGGTAAAAACGCCGATGGTAGCAATAGTAACGACGATTATATATCGGTGGGAATGTACTATCCTTTTTAGCGTTAGCGAAGTTTAAAACTTAACTTGAAGGGAAACTTAAATCGTTAGAGAAGGTAATTCATACCAAGTAAGTGTTAAAGGTGGTGGGCTATAGTTGTCTTTTTGTTAAAAGCGGATACAATTTATGTAAGGGAACGATAAAAATGACTTTATGCATCAATTAGGTAGCGCTTATATGGATACTAATAAAAGATCGTTAAACGGAATAACGTTTAATTATGTTCTAGCAAAGGTGGGATTTTTCAGACTTAACAAGGTAATAAAAGTTTCAAGTTTAGTTGTGAGTTCATTGTTACTAAGTAATGTGGCTTTTAGTGAAGAAATTGCTAGTGAAGATATCAATAATTTAGAGTTTATTAGCGTCCCCAAGGGGATGAGTGTATTTGAAAAGTATGGTCTTTCTGATGATCTCCCAAAATTTGGAATGAGCTCATTATCCCAAGGTGAAAACCTGGTTGAACATGCATCTCGAGTCACTGAGTTTGAAGGGAAACAAACAACGTCGGACATATTTTTAGTCCAAAGTACTGACACTAAAGGCAATATTGATTTAAGAATTAAATATGACCCAATTAAGTTAGATAAAGACGAAGATGTCATTGCACGTATCGAAAGTATGACTAAAACCGAGTACCTTTTGCGCCAATACGCTAAAAGCTATGATGAGTCATCAGTTAAGGTGGCAGAAAAGGCTAATGGAGAAGTGGTGATTCGTTTTAACTACTCCAAATACCAACTTCCGCAAAACATTGCTTATTTTCGTTTTATGCAGGTATCCATCACGGCTAAAGACGGCAAGCCAATTAAAATGGAGATTACCAATTCAAAAGACTTCGATTACGAAGGCGTGAAAGTTAAAGACTATTCGCAAACGATTTATTTTACTGAATTGGAAAACGGTAAGCCTTATATCAAAAAGAAAATTGAAATTGCCAAGGGCACTAAAAAAGACAAACCGATCACCTTAACTACAACGGTTACCACAATTGCTTTATATGATAATCAAGATGCCGTGGTGGTGATTGATGCTGACTTACTCGCAACGGTTTCAGATCCGCGCATGCGAGAAGAAAAAGTAGAGCTACAAGCGATGTTCCCAATACTTGCTGACTTGGTGCGTCAACAAGGGATTGATGTGCCATTACCTTACGGTATTTCAGTCGCCTATCGAGATCAAAGTATGGATGTAGGTTTCACTTCATTTGATATTATGGGGTTGGAGTTAGACGAGTTTTTTGACCCAGAAACCACCTTCGGAACCGTAGACGCTAAAAGTGTGTCCCTAAGGGCCGATTTAAATATTTTTCCATTTTGGAATGTGTATGCATTAGTCGGTAAAATTAAAGTCGATGCGGTTATCGATGCCCAGTATACCGGTAATATTCGTGATGTGTTTGTCGATAAATTAGGCTCAGAGTTTAAAGCTGATATTGCTTGTGCCTTTGCTGCTGAAGTCGGAGTACCACTTTGTGAGCCAACCCGTTTTGATGTTCCTTTGGAACTTAATTATGATTTAGTGGGCGCAGGTACCACACTTTCGGTGGGTTATAGGGAGTTTTTTGCTTCAGTTACAGGTACCTATTCGTTCACTAAATTAAGTGGCCAGGATTGGGGCGACGGTATTCTCACCGTGCAACCTATGTTGGGTTACCAGTTACTGGATTACCGTGCTCAGTTTTTTGTTGGTGCAGAATATCAAGCATTAAAAGCTAACATGGAAGGTAATTTAGGTTTTGTTGAAGAGTTGAACCGTGAGTTTACTTTCGATGTAGGTGTTGAGTTGAACCAATGGGCTTATCTAGTCGGCTTTAATAAGCAAATTGGTAAACATTACAATTTAAGTGTGCTGTATAACAAAGGTGAAACCCGTGATGCATATACAGTAAGCTTTAATTATCGCTTCTAAATTAGATAAGTAAGTATTCGGTATCAAGGTAACCGATAGTGAGTAAGTTTTTTACTTAACCACTATCGGTTTTTTTTGCTTATTTTTAGTGAGGCCGTAGCAATCAGTGGGGTCTTAATAATATTTTTGCGCTATTTTCTCTGTTATCAGGGCAAGTGTTATAAAATACGCCTCAAGTTTGAATTATCGAGCATGGGGTTTTAATGAGTCAGATCGTCACACATGAGCAGTACTTTGATAAAAGCTTCAATAAACAACCCATAGACTCAACTGAGGGCTGTGAATTTGAAGAGTGTGAATTTAATGATTGCGACTTTACTGAAGCAGTATTAAAAAATACTAAGTTTTTAAGTTGTACGTTTAATCGCTGTAATTTGAGCTTAATTAAGGTGCCCCATAGCCGTTTTTATGAGGTAGATTTTAATGACTGCAAAATGGTGGGTATTGATTGGACTAAAGCGGATTGGCCGTCATTTCATCGTGATGCACAATTAAGCTTTAGCCGTTGTATTCTTAATGACAATTCATTTTTTGGCTTAGTACTAAATGAGTTAAAGCTGATTGAATGCAAGCTGCATGATGTGGATTTTCGTAATGGTGACTTTGCCAATTCCACCATGACTTTTTGTGATTTTACGAATAGTATTTTTATGAAAACCAATCTACAAGCTGTCGACTTTAGTGATTCAACTGACTTTACTATCGATGTGCTACAAAACCGCATTGCCCAAGCTAAGTTCTCACGTTTTGAAGCGCTAAACTTACTTGAGAGTTTAGCTATCGAGCTGGTGGATTAATACAGAATATAAAAAGCGCTATGAGTACACTCTCACTGTCATAGCGCTATCAGTTTTACACTGCTTTTACGTCAATCAACCAGCTTATTTACACCCCAGCTAACCATTACTAAAGCTATCTGCAGCGGCTTGCTCTTGAGTAATATTTGCGGCAATAGTTTTCATGGCTTGGGTTAGTGTCGTCAGTTGCTCTTTGGTAATAGTATAAGGCGGAGTAATGTATATCACGTTGGCAAAAGGTCTTATCCACACACCTAACTCAATAAAGTCTTGCTGCAATTTAGCCGTGTTAACCACGCTATCCATTTCAATTACGCCTACTGCGCCTAATACTCTGACATCCACCACATGTTGATAATCAATAGCTTCAGCAAGTTCAGTCTTCATTTGCAACTCAACATCGCTGACCTGTTGTTGCCATGCGCCAGTTTGTAAAATACTCATACTGGCACTGGCTGCAGCGCATGCTAGCGGATTGCCCATAAATGTTGGCCCGTGCATAAATACGCCCGCAGGGGAGTCACTGACACCTTTGGCCACTTCATCACTACAAAGTGTTGCCGCTAAACTGATGTAGCCACCGGTTAAGGCTTTACCTAAACACAAAATATCGGCTTCGATATTGGCATATTCATAAGCAAATAATTTTCCTATGCGGCCAAAACCAGTAGCGATTTCATCAAGTATGAGAAGTACATTGTATTGATTACATAAGGCTCTAATGGCAGATAAATACTCGGCTGAATAAAAGTGCATTCCGCCAGCAGCTTGCATCACAGGTTCAATAATTATGGCGGCAATATCTTGATGATGCTCAGCTAAAATAGCCTCAAGCGCATCAGTATCACCTTGCTTTAATGCTTCACCGAAAACAGATAGTGGCGCTGGGGAAAAAAGGTGTTCAGTAACCGCTGCGCTAAACATGGTATGCATGCCATTATCAGGATCGCAGACGCTCATCGCGGCAAAGGTATCACCATGATAACCACGCTTAACGGTTAATAAACGCTGCTTTTGTGGTAGCTGTTTACCTTGCCAGTATTGCATGGCCATTTTAATGGCCACTTCAACGGCAATAGAGCCAGAGTCGGCTAAAAAGACTTTGGTTAAATTGGGGCTGGTCATCGCCACTAATTGCTTGCAGAGGTTAACTGCAGGGGCGTGGGTAATACCGCCAAACATTACATGGCTTAGGGTCGTGAGCTGCTGCTGCATCGCTTCAATAATTTCTGGGCGGTTATAGCCATGAATACAGGCCCACCAAGAGCTGGTGCCATCAATGACCTTTTGACCGCTGCTTAAGGTCAGTTCACACCCATCGGCACTATGGACTCCAGTTACGCTGGCAGCTTGACTCATCGAAGTATAGGGATGCCAAATATGCTGTTTATCAAACTCAAAGTCTATAGCTTGAGAGTCTATAGCTTGAGAATCGATTGTCTGGGATGCTTGCTGATAAAATGAGTTGTTCATATTTTAACCGTTAGTCAAGGTGTAATGCGCGATAGCATTGACAGTTTACGTGCTGAAGGTATCCTAACCCAATATAAAGTGAATATAAAACGAATAACAAAGGATTAATCAATGTCATCATTAGCCATCCGTCATGACTGGACCAAAGCTGAAATAGAAGCGTTATTTGCTTTACCAATGAACGATTTACTGTTTAAAGCCCACAGTATTCATCGTGAGACGTTTGATCCTAATGAAGTACAAATTAGTCGTTTATTATCAATTAAAACCGGTGCTTGCCCAGAAGATTGTAAGTATTGCCCTCAAAGTGCCCGTTACGATACCGGTCTTGAAAAAGAGCGTTTATTGGAAATCGAAAAAGTCATCACCGAAGCCAAAAGCGCGAAAGCAGCGGGAGCATCACGTTTTTGTATGGGCGCTGCATGGCGTAACCCTCGCGAGCGCGATATGCCATATTTAACCCAAATGGTTAAAGATGTAAGAGCATTAGGCATGGAAACCTGTATGACACTGGGTATGCTGTCAAAAGAACAGTCTGACGAACTTGCCAAAGCAGGTCTTGATTACTATAACCACAACCTTGATACCTCACCTGAATATTATGGCGATGTGATCACCACCCGTACTTATCAAAACCGTATTGATACTTTAACCAACGTGCGTCAGTCAGGCATGAAAGTGTGTTCTGGCGGTATTGTCGGTATGGGCGAAAAAGCGACAGACAGAGCAGGTTTATTACAACAGCTAGCTAATTTAGAGCAGCATCCTGATTCAGTACCGATTAATATGTTGGTTAAAGTTGCAGGTACGCCATTTGAAAAGATAGATGACTTAGATCCCTTTGAATTTGTGCGCACCATTGCCGTTGCACGTATTATTATGCCTAAATCTCGAGTGCGTTTATCAGCTGGGCGTGAAAGCATGACTGATGAATTACAATCTATGTGTTTCTTTGCTGGTGCTAACTCTATTTTCTACGGTTGTAAGTTACTGACGACACCCAACCCTGAAGAAAACGATGATATGAGCCTATTTAGACGTTTAGGGCTACATCCTGAGCAAGGACCATCAGCTGACATTGAATCTGACACTGCGTTATTGGCTAAAGCCAATGCAAAAAAAGATAAAGCAACGCAACAATTCTTTGATGCCGCGGCGTTATAAAGCGATGCACATTTGTCAGTAGAAGGCAGTATTCATGGCAAATCACCCAATATCATCACGAATAAGTCATCGTTTGCAGCAGCTGCAAACCGATGGCTTGCTGAGGCAAAGAAAGTTAGCTGAGTTAGACAAGGCATCGGCTAACAACTTAGCTCGAACAATTCCCAATATTATTGATTTCAGTCACAACGATTACCTTGGGCTGGCCAATGATCCTGAGATGATTGCCGCTATTCATGCTGGCGCGATAAAATATGGTGTTGGCAGTAAAGCATCGCCATTAGTATCTGGATACAGTGAAGCCCACCTAAAGCTTGAACAAGGTTTATGTGAGCTGACCGGTCATGAAGCAGGGCTATTATTTTGCTCTGGATTTAGTGCCAATCAAGCGTTAATCAAAACCTTATTTGAAGCAGGCGATGTGATTATTGCTGATAAGCTTATTCATGCATCAGTGATAGACGGTGTAAAAGACAGCGGCGCTGCACTTAAGCGCTATAAACACAATGATATAACCCATGCAGAGCAGTTACTTAATCGATTTCCTAATAGCGCCTTATTTACCGAAAGCGTTTTTAGTATGGATGGCGATCGTGCGCCATTAGATGCGTTATCGAACTTGTGTAAGCAGCATAATAGTTGGTTAGTGGTTGATGATGCCCATGGTTTTGGAATCAATTATGAAGAGCTTGCTAGCAATCGCTTTAACGTCAGCAGAGCGGCAGTTACACCACAATGCGATATTCAAGTCATTACCTTTGGTAAAGCCCTCGGCTGCCAAGGCGCCTGCGTTTTAGCGTCACAGCAAATTATTGATTATATGGTGGCGCAATCACGGCATTACATTTATTCAACCGCACTGTCACCTGCCAGTGCTCATTTAGCGTTAACAGCGGTTAATTTAACTCAGTCGCAACCTGATAAAGCATCAACATTGTTTGCCAATATTGCCTTCTTTAGGTCGCTTTGTAATGCTAAAAACATTGCGCTAACAGAGTCAATAACCGCCATTCAGCCTGTAATTATCGGTGACAGTGAACGAACTTTAGCAATAGCAAAGGCATTAAAGCAACAAGGTTTACAGGTCGGGGCAATTAGGCCGCCAACAGTGCCTAAAGGGCAGGCAAGGCTGAGAGTGACCATTAATGCCAGCCATAATGCCGAGCAAATAACCCAATTAGTTGATGCACTAGCAGTGCAGTTACCAAGAGAATATTAATGAATCTAGATAACCCCGTAGCGGTTAAATTCTCCCAAGCTGCAGCTACCTATAAACAACACGATGTATTACAGCGCATCACGGCTAGCAGGTTAATAAAACTTGCTAATACTGAGTATAATGCCGATAAAAAAACAGGTTTAACCGGGCATTTATTGGATTTAGGCTGTGGCCCAGGTACTGACTTTGAATCAAATCACTGCCAGCTAACTAAGGTCACGGCAGTTGATTTATCGCCTCAAATGCTAAATGTGGTGCAGCAGTCTTTTCCGCAATATCACACTGTTTGCGCCGATGCGGCAAACTTACCTATAACTGCAAATAGCATGGACAGTATTTATTCAAACTTAGTTCTGCAGTGGTGTGATGAATTAACCCAAGTATTTAATGAACTTAATAGAGTCATAAAACCTCAAGGCCAAGCCTTTATTAGCGTGGTGAGTGATGGCAGTCTTTCACAGCTTGAAACCCTAGGGCTAGGCCATAATAGTTTTCGTCATTTAGATGACATTATCGCCGCGATAGATACCGAAAAATGGCAAATACTCTCTGCTGAGACCACTACCGAGCAAGTACATTTTGCCGATTTAAAGGCATTACTGTATTCAATTAAAGGGGTCGGGGCGTCAGTGAATGAATACCAAGATAAAAGCTTAACGGATAAAAAAACTAATCGTTTGCGCGGTCGTAAAGATTGGCTCGCGTTAATGGATAAAGCGGAAAGCTTACGTGAAGCAAACGGCTTACCATTGAGCTATAACATCAGCTATTTACAACTTGGTAAGCGTTAAATTTTTAGACAATTGGATATAAACAGTGAAGGGGTTATTTCGATGATTTATTTTGTTACTGGCACTGATACTGACAGCGGAAAAACCCTGATTTCATCGGCGCTACTTAATCTTGCAACAAGAAAAACGGCTCTAGCTAAAATAACTGTCGCTAAAACCACAGAAGCTAAAACCCTCGGCGTCAAACCTATTGCCTCAGGTTGTATTGAAACAGACGCAGGGCTTAGAAATAGCGATGCGCTAAGCCTAATTGAACAATCAACTATCACGCTCGATTACAATCAAATTAACCCTATCGCATTTAAACCCGCCATTGCACCGCATATTGCCGCAAAGCAACAAGGGGTGAGTTTAACTGCCAGTGGCGTTGTTGATTTATTGCCACTTGAAGCACTAAACAGTGCCGAGTTTGCATTAATTGAAGGTGCTGGTGGCTGGAGATTACCTTTAAGTAAAGGCCAATATTTATCGCAATCAGTACAGCAGCTGGCTCAGCAAAATGATGTTGGGGTTATTTTAGTGGTGGGCATGAAGCTTGGTTGTCTTAACCATGCATTATTAACCCAAGAGGCCATTGAAGCTGACGGGCTTAATATTGCAGCTTGGGTCGCTAACCAAGTTGACCCTGAAATGAGTGAAATAGAAGAGAACTTATCAAGTTTAAAAGAGTTAATGACAGCGCCATTCTTAGGTTATGTGCCGTACTTAAGTGAGCCAACAGCTATAAATGCCGCTGTGCATATTGATAACTCGACCTTATAGAGACTTAAGTTTTGATTTTTAGCCTTTGTCTTTTTGCTTACAAGTAGTTGTTTTAGCATTTGATATTTTCAAGGAGAGAAATCATCGAATTTGCACCAGAGTTTACCAAGGCAGAAAAAATACGCAGGGTGGTATTGTATGCCTTGCTGGGCCTTTTCATTTATATCACCCATCAAAAGTGGCTATTTCCTTTTATTTCTTGGTATACGACTACCGCTCACTGTCACACGCCTTTTGGTTTTTCTGGCATCAGCGTGCTTTGGTATTCAGTGTTTGTTGGCCTTCCTGTTTTCTGCGCTCTTTTGGTGAGTGTTTCACTATTACCATTAGGACTTAAAGGCTTAAAGCATCAACAGTTTCCACCCATAGGCGTTAAAGTATTTAAACCCACATCAATACAGCGAGGCTGGAAAGCTAAGGCAAAATCATTGTCATGCTTAGCTTTGCCCTTATTATTTATTAGTGTTGCAATTTGGGGCTATTTTCAAGCTGAAAAAATGCCGCAACAGTTACCGGCAGATATTGATTACAGCATTTGCGACGGGTCTCGTTTTCCAAAATGATTAATAACGTTTCTAACACATCGTAATGAACTTTAAATAATGCTCTTTAAGTAATGGTCTTTAGATATAGCGTTTTTGATAAATGCTAACTTTCGGATTTATCAGCGATTTCTTGCCCCATATACAATGGAAGAGGTTAAATATTATTTTCTATCCATCGGACTTAAAGTGAGGCTGAATCGAGACCCAATGAAATGGGGATAAAGTTCAGTGGTTATAAGATCTGCATGACCTAGTAATTCTTGAGCCGTCCGAATGTCAGTGCAAAATTAAAATGGCCATTCTAATTCTAGTTGCACTAACGATATTTCTGCCGGGTAAGAATGAAGTAAAGGTGATGAGTTTAATTTGTAACTCTATCATTTTTGACAAACAAGGCTGGAATAACTGTTTATTTTTCTTTAATTATAGTGAGTCACTTTTTTACTACTTTAGGTCTACAAATTCTTTACATTGGCGGGGCTAGGAAATATCATGCTGCTTTAAAGGAATTATATTAAAATCAAAGATAAAGGATTAGCATGACAAATAAATCAGTTCTCATCGTGTTAGCATTTACATCTATAATGCTAGGTGGCTGCGCAGCCAAAATACAACCTCATGTTGCCCTAGATGGCAACGCCCTAAAAAATTCAGAAACTCGGGTTGGTGTTATCACTTCTACAATCCCAGAACCTGAAACAACGATTACCGGTGCAAGCTGTTTATTATGTTATGCAGTCGCATCTGCTGCTAACTCTTCTTTAGATAAGCATCTGAAAACAATTCCAATTGATGATATTAAAAATTTAAAAACAGAATTGACTCAGATATTGATGGATAAGGGAGTAGATGCAGTCGCTCTTGCAGGTGATATTGATGTAAGTAAGCTGAAGAAAAAGAAATCTAAAGAGCTAAATGTCGCACCAAAAGACTATTCTAGTTATAAACAAGATGGGGTTAATTACCTACTCGTAATAGATGTCACTGAAGTAGGCGCTTACCGTAACTATTCTTCTTATGTACCAACAATGGATCCAGTGGCTACTTTTACAGGTATAGCTTACATCATTGATTTAGAGACAAATAAGTACGTTTTATACAAGCCATTTAACAACCGCAAGGCCTCTGATCTTGAATGGGATGAGCCACCAACATTTCCTGGTTTGACCAATTCTATTTATGAAGTCATAGCGACGGGTAAAGATGCAATCAAGTCAAATATTAAACTCTAAATTGTTTAAGGGAGGAGTTTCCTCCCAACTTCTAAGAGCCACTACTATGTTAAGAATCTTAGTTATCAGCTTGCTGTCAATAATCTTATGTGCTTGCAGCACTTATAACCCTAAGGGGTATGTGAAGCATGTAGATAATAGAACTATTTTAAAAGAAAACAGTAAACTGTACGTTAAAGTACCTGATGGTACCGCGTTGATTATAGGTAAAGCAGCGCCTAATTCTGGCAATGTAGATCATATGGGTATGATTTATCCTGCCGTTACCCCTGTTGATTTTTTCGCCGCAATTATCACTCATGCTGCGATTACCGAGTCAGTTAAAAATGACAAAAAAAATAAAGCGCAGGATTTAGCGGATGAGGTAATACTTCCTTATCGTCCTTTTGTTAAGGACATTGCTAATCAAGCTCTTGTCACCCAACTCAATGACATCGCTTTATCACGGGGGTTTGAGTTAGCACGCTTCCAAGATAGTCAATCTGAAGATGACATGGTTCTAGATATTACCCCTATTTATTTACTCAATCAGCAGCAAGATACGCTCACTTTAAGAACACAATTTCTTGTTTATCAGAAGAAAGAGCTGCATATCGCAGCTAAAAAACGTGCTGTTTTTTACCAGAATCAAATTGAAGTTTTATCTTCTAAAATTGAGTCTGAATCACCGCAAGAATATTGGCTAGCGAATAATGGGCTGCGGCTTGTCACAACCATGCGGAGTTTATTATCAAAAACACTCGAGCTAGGCGCTGTACAAGTCAGTTCAAATCGGGAACATAGTCAGATAAATAATCAGCAAAACTTTCGTTATGATGATGGAGACACGACGGCTTTCGAACGAGCAAGTATTATCAGTGATGATTGCGAACGTGTTGTTATTCATACTTTGAGAGGGTGGCTTAAATCTATTCCCATTGAGCGCTTAAAAGACAAACATGTGTGCCAAAAAGGCTTAGAAGCCAATAGCGAAAAGCCTATTATTAACGCATATTAACATTGTAGTTATTACGACAGGTGTAATATTTTGGAATATAGCGAAAGATGAAATTTATTATCTTTGCGGTAATTTTTCGGCGGGTGTAAAAAATCAAGTGTAATGAGACAATTGCAAACCGCTAATCTTCCAGCTATAAGCATACAATTACTGAGAATGGTGCAGTTATTGTGTTTAGTAGCAGACTCTATTTTGTCACTCATCAATGTACGATCGAGTTTGGTAAAAATGACAATGTACTGCTTGCTGTCTACCGATAAACCAAAAAAGTTGCTTAATAATAGACTGGATGGCGTTATTTCATCATCAAGAATTTGATGTACCCCAATATATGGTTGTAGAGGTTGAAGATTACTCATACCCACCAATGTATAGCGTTCAGTTCGCATGGGAGTATTTATATTATACGATTTTAGATTAGTCGTTTCATCAAGGTAAACTTACCCTTTAAACATGTATTTTGGCTTTTACTGTTCACTCCCCCGCATATTTTTAACATCGCTATGATCTTCTCTTTAAAACCTTATGGAAACCCTACGGCATTGGCCAACCGCTTTGGGTGTTGGGATCTTGAGTTGTTAATGATGCTCAACTGTTAATTATTGTTAGCTTTATTTTGCAGCTAATTAAATATCCGTGACCGCTAACAATGTAAAAATAAGAAAACCCTTAAGTCTGAATATCAACAATGAATATTGAGATCATGATCGCTATGTGAAAATTTGTTCATGCTAGAATCCTGCGCCATTAAAGATGAGATTAATTCCTATTAAGGTTTTTTTAAGGATAGTGTTGATGAAGCAACTTTCGATCAAGTTAATTAGTGCCGCGATTGCCGCGGCATTGTCCCCTCAAGTTATTGCGGATACTGGTGAAATTGTATCGCAAGAAGAAATCAAACAATCTATTTCAAATTTTCATGATGTAATTGTGATTTCTGGTTCTCGTATGGAGCAAACACTTGATCAAGTTGCCGGTTCGGTTGTGGTTATTGATGAAGAATCGATAGCGCGTAATATGAGCACCGACTTTGCTTCATTATTTAGAACAGAAGCTGCCGTTGATGTTAAAGGCGGCGCAGGTAAGCCAAGCTCGGTGACTATTCGTGGTATTGGCGGCAACCGCGTGATGATGGTTAAAGATGGCGTTCGGGTTAATAACCAGTATGCATCACCATTAGGCCCAGGCGCTGAAGGCACAGGCCGCGGATTAACTGAAGTTGAAGGCTTAAAGCAAGTTGAAGTGTTAAAAACTGCAGCATCGACCATGTATGGCTCCGATGCGTTAGGTGGCGTGATGGTCATGACCACTAAAGATGCGGATGATTACTTACGTGGCAGTGATTATTATTTCTCTGCAAATGGCGGCTACACAGGTATGAACGATGAGTTCAGCGGTGGCTTTACTAGCGCATTTGCAGCAGGTGATTTTGATAACCTAGTCAGTTATCAACGTCGTAGTGGTGAAGAACAGCAAAACTACTACAACACATTACCAGATAGTGACTTAGTCACTGACAGCTTATTACTAAAAAGTAAGTATCACTTTAATGATGATACTAATCTGCAGTTAACCGTTGATTACATGAACCAGCAGCTTGACCGCTGGGAAAAATATGCTGATAAAGATGAGTCAATTGATTATGACCGCCAAACTCAAGCGTTAAATACCTCATTACGTTTACGCTCAACGAAAGACCGTATCATTCATGACAATGTTGATTTCGTACTCTATTACGGTAAAACCGACCAAAGTGAAAAACGTGACTACTTTAATGGTATCAGTGGCGCAGACCGAGCAATAACGCAGCACCGTGATTACCAGTTTGATGAATACCGTTTTGGTTTTGCCAGTACTTTTAGTAAGGCATTGTCACTACCCGGTCATGACCACAATATTATTTATGGCGTGGATGTAGAGCTGTCTGAAATGAGCCGCCCACGCAGCTATCAAGATATCGATGAAAATGGCAATTCAACGCCATCTGAAACCGATACCTTCTCATTTGCTGATACGAAAAGTTTACGCGCTGGCATATTTGTTCAAGATGATATGACCTTTTTAGACGGCAAACTAAACGGTATTGTGGGGCTGCGTTACGATTACTTCAAAAACACCCCTGATCAACAGCAAGCTGAAGATGCTGGCCGTGATCCTGAAGATTTTGCCGCGATGAGTGATGGTTTTTGGTCACCTAAGCTTGGCCTTGTATACCACATGACTGAAAACGTGAATGTGTATGCCCAATATGCTTACGGCTACAAAATGCCAACCCCAGATCAAAAGTGGGGTGAGTTAGAAGTCAAAGATGGCGCGATGCCATTCCCTGTTATCATTGAGGCAAACTACGACTTAGAGTCAGAATCAAGTAACACCATTGAAGTGGGTGTTCGTGGTGATCATGGCGACACACGATATGAATTTACCACTTTTTATACTCAAGCTGATAATTACATCGATTGGGAATTTGTGGGGTGTGGCGGCAGGTTCGGCTGTGCAATTCCAAGTTCATTAGAATATCGTTATATCAACTATGACAAAGTGACTCTTTATGGCGCTGAAATGTCTATGAGTCATTGGTTTACTGATGAATTTGAACTATGGGGTAACATTGCTTACACCCATGGCGAAGATCAGAACGGCGATTACTTAAATAGCGTAAGTCCATTAAAAGGTAACTTGGGAGTAAATTATTATACTTACCTAGGTAACACTGAAGCTAACTTTGGCTTAACCATGCGCTTTGCTGATCAAATGGATCGTACAACGGATTTAGATATTTTCCCTATTGCACTGCCAGGTATGGATTTCAACGAAGTGTATAACACGGCAGGCTACGCAGTATTTGATTTGACGGCTAACTTCCATGTGAATGATAACTGGACGGTACGCGCTGGCGTATTTAACCTGTTTGATAAAGAATATATTGAGTATTCCGATGTAGCGGGTCAGTCAAAGTTCTTAATGGGTAATATGGGCGTGACTGAAGAGACTTATTCTCAACCAGGTCGCTACTTTAACGTTAAACTGAGCTACACTTTTTAATGAATTAGAGTCAGTTTACTGAATGAGTTCACTGGATTGAGTGATAAAGAAAGCGTTAAATTCTTATGGGATTTAACGCTTTTTTATTGGCTGATACTCTTATGTAGACATGAGTGCTCCACTCACTTAAATGGGTATTTATAAGTTGACGGCATGCTGATTAATGTCAATGACCGGGAAGCCCCATTATGAATGAATAGCCATTAGCTAAACTTAACAGTTAACTCACTCGCAGCGTTCAAGGTAAGGTTATGAATAAAAGGGATACTGGGCTGAATGAGGGTTATAAATTGCTAACTAATTAAATTAGTTATTGTTCTGCTCCTTAGTGACGATATTAACAAAGATTAATCGCCATCTATCCGCTAAACACTAGGCTTTCTAGCAAATGCTGGTTAGATTTAAGTTTCGATTAATACTAGCTGCCTAGACTCTGCCCGCTACTAAGTTAAGCATTTAGCTGAGGTTAGGCTTAGTGTGGTATTTTTAACTAATCTGTCATTTTATGTCAGTTTTTTCTATTAGACGCTTGAAATATCTTTTTTAGGACATATTATGTCGTTAAGTGTTTAATAATATTTTTGCGTTCAAGTCAGCTTGAGCATTGAGCTCAGGCGTTGAGTTTATGTCGGCATGAATGCCAGTTAGGAGTTGTAATGTTACGTATCGGTTTACTAATCGCCACCAACTTAGCCATTTTGCTAGTTGCTTCGATTGTGATGTCTCTGCTTGGTGTAAGCACATCAAGCATGAGTGGTTTATTAATTTTTGCTGCTATGTTTGGTTTTGGCGGCGCATTTATCAGTTTAGCTATCTCTAAGTGGATGGCGAAGAAAACCATGGGTTGTGAAGTTATTACAAACCCTCGTGATAATACTGAACGTTGGTTAGTTGACACCGTTGCTCGTCAAGCGCAGCAAGCTGGGATTAAAATGCCAGAAGTGGCAATTTACCAATCTGAAGAGATGAACGCATTTGCAACGGGCCCAAGTAAAGATAACGCGCTAGTTGCTGTGAGTTCAGGCTTACTTTACGGTATGACCCAAGATGAAATCGAAGGCGTACTGGCTCACGAAGTTAGCCACGTGGCTAACGGTGACATGGTCACCTTGACCCTTATTCAAGGTGTCGTGAATACCTTCGTTATTTTTGCCGCTCGTGTTGTTGCAGGTATTGTGAATAACTTCGTTGCGAGTAATGATGAAGAGGGTGAAGGTCTTGGTATGTTTGCATACATGGCTGTGGTTTTCGTACTTGACATGTTATTTGGTATTTTAGCGTCTATGGTTGTGGCTTACTTCTCTCGTATTCGTGAGTTTAAAGCCGATGAAGGTGCGGCCAAGCTTGCTGGCAAAGATAAGATGATTGCGGCATTAGAGCGTTTAAAAACTGGCCCAGAAACGGGTGCAATGCCAGCGCAAATGTCAGCATTAGGTATTAACGGTAAACGTTCAATGACAGACTTTTTAATGAGCCATCCACCACTAGAAAAACGTATTAGCGCCCTTAGAAATAGTTAATAATGTGATCTTGGTTATAAAAGGAGCTTAATAGCTCCTTTTTTATTGCTTCCCTTTTTATTTTAACTCGTTAATATAACCTTCTTTTCAAGGTGATACATTATGTAACGCTTTTTAGGTGTCAGAGATGATGATTGAATTTTGCCGCTGACTATTTAGTGTTGCTAAATTAACCAGTGTTAGCTAAGTTTATAACTGAGCCTAAAAAAGTCGTTCTGAAAATTGATATCGATTAAAGGTCTCTCTATTAGAGCCTTTTTGACTATCGTAACTGGAGGGTATAATAGTGAGCAATAAAATACTTGTAGCAATGTTTGCAGCAGCTTTAGCTGTAGTAACTTTGTCATCAAATGCATTCGCTGCAGATGAAGTTTTAGCTGATTTCCACGCTGAAATGGGTGGCTGTGAAAGTTGTCATGCTGATGGCGAGCCATCTGCTGACGGTGAGCATGAGTTCGCGCAGTGTCAAGACTGTCACGGAACACTTGCGGAAATGGATGAAAACCATGCGCCACATGATGGCATGTTAATGTGTCAAGACTGTCACGCACCACATGACATGAATGTTGGTGAAAAACCGACTTGTGATAGCTGCCATGATGATGGCCGCGTTGCTAAATAACTGATGATTATTTAGCTTTAAGCAAAGTTTAAAAGCGCTGAAATTCAGCGCTTTTTTATTGCCCCAGTTTTGCTGTTTATAAATAACTTTTATATTTCCGCCGACATTAGCTCAAAGAATAATTCCACATGAATATTCAATTCATGGCTTAGCATTTATCACACTACCTATACGGTATACCTCTAAAGTGGTATTAATTTTCTTTTGTTTTCAACGACATGTGCGTTATTGGTGCGGCTTGGTGCACTTTTGTTGAACAAAAGTAGCGATTTTAAATTTGCCTTATTTGTAAACGGTTTGTAAATCATTAAGTTAGCAATTGGCACGAGATTTGCGACGTTATTGTCATTGAATTTGAGTCAGTGAAGGGAAGTTGCATGTCTAATATCCAATCTAGTTGTGCTTATTGCGGCGTCGGCTGCGGAATAAGTGTAACCCCTAGCAGTCTTAACGACATTGGATTTGAGCTTGAAGGTGATCGTACTCACCCAGCTAATAAAGGTCAGTTATGTGCCAAAGGTGAGCGTTTATTAGAAAGCTTAGTCCAGCCAAATAGTTTACGTTATCCCAAATATAAGTCTGGTAAGTCAGTTGCTTGGCCTGAAGCTATCACGACAATTGCTGACACCTTTAAACAAACTATTGCGCAATATGGACCAGACTCAGTTGCATTTTATTTATCAGGGCAACTTTTAACTGAAGATTACTATGTGGCTAATAAATTGGCCAAAGGCTTTATTGGCACGGCGAATGTTGATACCAATTCACGCCTTTGTATGTCTTCTGCTGTAAGTGCGCACATGCGCGCATATGGAGAGGATGTTGTAGCGGGTTGTTATGACGATTTTGAACAGGCACAAGTAATAGTATTAGTGGGTTCAAACGCAGCGTGGACCCATCCGGTTTTATTTCAGCGGATGATTAAAGCCCGCCAGCGTTATGGCACTAAAATTGTCGTAATTGACCCAGCTAAAACTGCTACGGCAAGCCAAGCAGACTTACATCTTCAAATCGCGCCGGGGACAGATACGTTATTATTTAATGGCTTACTGAATTTCATTGCCAAAAATGAAGCGTTAAATCAGCCATATATTGATGCGCACACTGAAAACTTCACTCAAACCTTAGCACACGTTGCCAGTCAAGCCACTGATGTTGAAACACTTGCCCAAGCGTTATTAGTGCCTATTGCTCAGTTGCAGGATTTCTATCAGTTATTTATCTCTCACGCAAAAGTCATGACAGCTAGCTGCCAAGGGGTAAACCAATCTATTGCAGGCACTGACACTAGCAATGCGATAATCAATTGTCACTTAGCTCTTGGTCAGGTTGGTAAGGAAGGTTGTGGTTTCTTTTCACTTACAGGCCAACCGAATGCCATGGGTGGGCGTGAAGTGGGCGGTTTAGCGACACAACTTGCTTGTCATATGGGGTTTTCTGAGCCGGAGCGTCAAGTGTTAGGAGATTTTTGGCAGTCTGAGGTGATCGCGACTGATAAGGGTCTCACAGCCGTTGAATTATTTGATGCTATGGCAGATGGAACAATTAAAGCGGTGTGGATTATGGGCACTAATCCAGTGGTGTCATTGCCTAATACTGCAAAAATAACTGCGGCATTAGAAACCTGTCCTTTTGTGGTGGTGTCTGAGATAACACAAGACTCTGCGACTGCGCAATTAGCCGATGTGTTATTACCTGCACAGGGTTGGTCTGAAAAATGTGGCACTGTCACTAACAGTGAGCGAGTGATTAGCCGCCAACGTGGCTTTATACAAGCTAAAGGCACTGCAAAAGCTGATTGGTGGGCCTTGGCAGAAGTCGCAAAAGCGATGGGTTTTGAACAAAGTTTTAGCTTTAAAAACAGTGCTGCCGTTTTTAAAGAATTTGCCCAGTTATCTAAGCTTGTAAAGCAATCTTTTCCAGGCAAGCAGTTTGATTTAAGCGGTTTGGCTGATTTAACGGATGAGCAATATGATGAGTTACTACCGACGCAGTGGCCTGCTGCTAACCATGGTGCCATAGGGGGCAATAAGCAAAGATTGTTTGCCGATGGCATATTCGCCACCGCATCATCAAAAGCGCAATTTATTGAAACCACTGCAGATTGCCAAATAGCCCCTTTGCCAGCTGGGCAAGTACGCTTAAACAGTGGTCGCAGCCGAGATCAATGGCACACCATGACCCGCACAGGTCATATTGCGGCGCTTAGAGCCAGTATCCCAGAGCCTGTTATTGCTGTTCATCCTTCGACTTTAGCGCAATTAAAATTAATTGAAGACGACTTGGTAACTTTTGCTGCCCCCAATTTATCAATAACCAATTTTGCCGTGGCAAGAGTGGTTGCAGATGACTCCCAAGCGCCAGACTTGGGGTTTATGTCAATGCATTGGTCTGAGCAGTTCTCGTTAGGTAAGGGCGTTAATACCCCACTTGATAGTCAGTTTGACCCTTACTCAAAACAGCCAGCGTTTAAATGCCAACCCGTGTCGTTAACTAAAGTTGCTGTGACATTGCAAGGGATCGTTTTTGGTCTGCATGATCCACACATGCAAGGCCTGAACTGGAATGTTCAGCAAACATTAACCACTGGCAGTTGTTATCACATCGGTTTTGAAAATACAGATGCAGCATTTGCTTACCAGTCAACGGTACATGCTTTAAAATGGACAATTTCCCTTGCTAGTCAGCAAATTATCCATGTGCATTGCAATATCAGTAACGGCTTGTTGGTATCACTGAAACTGTTAAGTCGCACAAAGGTCGCTGTTTCCCTTGAAGCGATGAATTTGCTTATTGGTCAAACAGTAGATGTTGCATTAATGCGTCAATTACATCAGCTGATTAAAGCTGGTAACAGCCCACTAATTTGCGCCTGTACCGGTGTCACACAAGCCAATATTGAATATGCCATGCTGCAAAAACTTGATAATGCAGTATTCAGTAAACGTGCCTTAGCATCTGATTTTACTAGCGCCACAGCGATTAACACTGATATCACACAAGCAGATTTTGATAAGGCGTTAGATGAAACCCAAACAGAGCTAGGCTGCGGCAGACAATGTGGTAGCTGCCACAGTGAAGTGGGTCAATGTGCCAATGATATTTGGCATATTGCTTTAGCTGAGATAACGACTGAGTTGTCAGAGCAAGAACGTAAATCAGCCCAAGAGGAGGTGGCGTAATGAGTCATACATTGAATAAGCTAATTAACTTTAATAGCGCAGCCGCTAATAATGATTTGATTTCGGGTGATGTCGAAATTGTCGGTGCAGGTTGCGGGCAATTAGATTTAATGACCATTAAAGCCGCCAGAATAGTGTCTCAAGCTGAGGCGCTGGTTTATGACAGCTTGGTCAGCAGCGATATTCTTTCATTAGTCTCTGCAGATTGTCAGCGCCACTTTGTGGGTAAACGTTGTGGTCAGCCAAGTTATAAGCAAGATGATATAAACGCTTTACTAGCAAAGCTTGCCACACAAGGACTCAAAGTTGTACGTTTAAAAGGTGGCGATCCGCATATTTTTGGGCGCGGGGCTGAAGAGTCTCTGTATCTTGCTAAATTAGGGATCGCTAGCCGATTTACCCCTGGTATTACAGCAGCTTTAGGCTGCGCCTCAACCACAGGTATTCCGCTAACGTACCGCGGCATGGCTCGTTCAGTCACGTTAGTCACTGGTACCCGCATTACAAATGATGGGCTAGATCAGGCTCCAACTCATTGGAAAGGCTTATTAGAAGCACAATCTACCTTAGTTTTTTACATGGGCAAGGAGCAAGCAGCAGCAATTTCAGCAGGACTTATGTCTGTTAAAGCTGAGGCAAACTTACCCGTGGCACTTGTCACCAATGGCGGCAGACCTAATCAGTTAATCACTTATGCCAATGTTAGCAATATGGCCAAGCAAGCGACATTAATTAAAGACAGTGGCCCAACCTTAATCATCATTGGTGAAGTGGTTGCAGTGGGTCAAGAATTAGCTGGCTTATTGTCTGATATAAAAGCCAAGCCAACAGATTTTGTGGAGGTGGCTTATGGTTGAGCAACAAACGCAAGATATGCTTAATGCCGCTGATTTTGATAGCCGTAAGCTCATCAAAGCAATGGGCAAAGGGGTTAAAGGTAGCCGCAGTTTGAATTTTGCTGAAGCCGCTTACTTGATTAAAGGTTTTGCAAGTGGTGACATTTCTACTGCGCAAATGGCGGCAGCGATGATGCTTATGCGAGTGCGAGGTGAGTCAGTTGAAGAACTTGCTGGTGTAGCGTCTGGGCTAAAGCAGTTGGTTTCTTCTCAGTGGAAAACTATTAAAGCAGATATTGATTGGCCGGTATATGCCGGTAAGCGCGAGCAGTTACCTTGGTTATTATTAGCGGCAAAAATGCTGGCTAAACAAGGTAAAACCATTGTATTACATGGAGATAGTCAATCATTACCTCATCGTCGTCATGTTGAATCATATATTGCGGCTTTAGATATTCCTAAATGTGACAACGCCGAAACCGCCGCAGAAATGTTAGCGAAAACAGGGCTGATTTACCTTAACAGCGCAGATGTTATTCCAGTATTAAATGATTGCCGCGCTTTACATCAAGAGTTGGGTTTACGAAGTTTTATTCAAATGTCTGTTCGCTGCGTTAACCCGTGTAATGCAGCATTTAGCCTACGCAGTTATTTTCATCCTGGATTAGATAAATTGCATCATCAAGTGGCAGCGCTTTTGGCAAAGGATAGCTGCCAAAGAGAAGCGGCAGATATTGCTATTTTTAAAGGCCTGCAGGGGGAGACAGAAATCAACCCTCGTGTCAGTACTCGGGTAGGTTTACTGCGTTTTAATGGCCAACATGAAGCTAACTTTGCAGAGATTAATCTGCCTACCCAACTTGAGGCATTTGTGGGGGCAAAGCTTGGTCAAGCTGATTTGTCTGCTGCTGTACTGGCGCAACTTTGGCGGGCTGAAGACATTGCTGAGGCCGATTTATCAACGGCACAATTACAGCAAGCGATAGCCAGTGTCACCGCCACGATAGCGCTGGTAAATGTGCTATGTAATAAAGGATTAGCTATTAATGATGCCTTAGAACATGCCAAAAAAGTCTGGTTTGAGCGAAATAAATATGTCATTCAAGACTCAAATGTCATGGGGTCGTCCCTTTGGCAACATATTGAAAATAACGTTATTCCGTCAACTCGTCATGCAGTAAGGAGTTAAGCATATGGTTAATTATATCTATTGTGACCCATCATTTAATAACAATGCATTGCTGACAGATTATAAAATCCAACTAAATCAGTTTCAGGCATGTGTAGAAGTAACAAGCCTTAGCCAACTAGAACAAAATGTGCTTAAAGGAAACGGATCATGTTTAGTATTTCTAACCAATGAGTTACAACCCTTGCAGCAAGCATTTATTGAGCGTTTGTTATCGAATACGGCTTTACCCATTATTGTGAATGCTCAGCATTGGGATGAAAATCATCTAGCCAGTTTGTTACTTTGTGGCAGGGTGACTTTCGTACCCGAGCAGCTGTCAGCAAAACGCTTAAGCTCTTTAGTTAACCTAGCAAAAATTCGCTTTGATAATGCTTCAAATATGCTCGAAAAAGTGAAGCAATTAGATGAGAAATGTGTCGCGATGAAGCTGGTGTCAAAAGCCAAGTCGTTACTGCAATTGCAGGGTATTAGCGAAAAAGTAGCGCATGAATTGATCCAAAAACAGGCTATGAGCAAGGGGGTAACCGTAGCTGAAATGGCAAAAAGTATCATTGCAGCGGCAAAACAAATTGAAGCAAATCAAAGAGGGACGAACCGAATGCAACAATTTGGTGCGAGTGCGCCTGTGGTGACCAGTATAGCCTAGTATCTTTTTAGGCTAATACATTATTTTGTATATTTACAATGACTTACGATTTTATGTTTGTTGGCATAGTCAATGCTTAGTATTTGCTAGATCGTGTGAGCAATTAAGTTGTGTGAAGCATTAGCTGGCATTAATAAATCGCTGTGTAAATAAATAACCGTGGAAATAAAGAGTTTAGGTCAAGCGTTATCATCATGACAAACTGTAGCTTGAATCTCTAACTTCTAAATGCAATGGCGCGTGCACGTAATCGTCGTTAATCGAGACGCTATAACAGTGTAGTTTAAACAGTTTATAGTTAAAATTTGAAGGCTTTTGGCAATGGCGCCAGCTCTGTTAACCCAGAGGCTGGCGCTTTTTTGTTTTTAGGGCTTTAACAAAAATTCAAGGAGCCTTCTATGGCAAATGCAAAATCCAAGCTGGTAGTAATAGGTAATGGCATGGTGGGTCATCACTTTATCGAGCAATTATGTAGTCAAGGGTTGCAGCAGCAATTTGATATTGAAGTGTTTGGTGAAGAGCCCCGACCTGCATACGATAGGGTGCAACTGTCAAAATATTTTGAAACCGGTAGTGCCGATGAATTGATGCTAACTAGCGCTGAGGATTATCAAGATTGGGGGGTAAAGTTGCACCTTGATAGCCGAATTACCGTGCTAGATACCGCCAATAAAACCGTGACCACAGAAGCGGGCATAACGACAGCCTATGACAGTTTAGTCCTTGCAACAGGATCTTATCCATTTGTCCCACCTATTGCTGGTAACGATAGAGAAAGCTGTGTGGTGTACCGCACCATAGAAGATTTACAAGACATTGAAGCTGCGGCGAAAAAATCTAAAGTTGGCGTGGTAGTCGGTGGCGGCTTATTAGGCCTTGAAGCGGCAAATGCATTAATGGCCCTTGGCGTAACAACTCATGTTGTTGAATTTGCACCACAGTTAATGCCAGTACAATTAAATGATAAAGCGGGTGACTTACTTAAAAGTAAAATTAATGACTTAGGTGTATCAGTACATACCTCTAAAGCCACCACCGCCATTATCGATGGTGAGAGCGCACAGCACCGCATGACATTCAACGATGATAGTTTTCTTGAAACTGACATGATTGTGTTTTCTGCCGGTATTCGACCTCAAGATGCATTAGCGAGAAGCAGCGGTATACAAATGGGTGATCGCGGCGGCATTGCAATTGATGATAACTGCTTAACCTCAGCTCCCGATGTTTATGCCATCGGTGAATGTGCATTATGGCAAAACCGCATTTTTGGCCTAGTTGCCCCAGGTTATCAAATGGCGCGAGTCGCTGTGTCGCATTTAGCGGCAGGAGTTGCTAAGGCGCCTGCGCCATCATTGGCATTTACTGGTGCGGATATGAGCACCAAACTCAAGCTATTAGGTGTTGATGTTGCCGCTATTGGTGAAAGCCGCGGTTTCGACAATGCGCAATTTGTGGAGTTATCTGACAATCAATCAGGCATATATAAAAAGCTGTGGTTAGATGAGTCGGGTCAATATCTTAAAGGCGCAGTATTAGTGGGCGATAACAGTGATTATGCCCGTTTACTGGATTTGTATTTATCGCAAGATGCAATTGAAGGCAATGCGGTTGAATTATTAATGACGGGTGATGAAACGGCGCTTGAATTAAAAGACAGCTCAATAGTTTGTTCTTGTCATCAAGTGACTAAGGCTGATATCGCCACTTCAGTGACCAAAGGCAATCATACCATTGCTGAAATCAAGACCTGCACCCGAGCCGCATCTGGCTGTGGTGGTTGCGCGCCATTGGTGAAGAAAATCATGGATGAAGCGCTCGTAGCAGAAGGGGTTGAGTGCAATACTGGCATTTGTGAGCATTTTGAACAGGATAGACAGTCTTTGTATCACTTGTGCCAAGTTGAAAACATTACTGACTTTGAGACGTTAATTACTCGCCATGGTAAACACGCTGGTACCAATGCTGGGTCGACGTTTGGTTGTGACATTTGTAAGCCCGCAGCAGGGTCAATTTTTGCTTCATTGCAGAATAAATATGTTTTAAACCAAGAGAGCAGTCATGTTCAGTTGCAAGATACTAACGATGCCTATCTTGGCAATATACAAAAAGATGGTACTTACTCTGTGGTGCCGCGAATTGCAGGTGGTGAAATTACCCCTGATGGTTTAATTGCCATTGGCGCCGTAGCCAAAGAATATGACTTGTACACCAAAATCACTGGTGGTCAGCGAATCGACTTATTTGGCGCAAAATTATCAGAGTTACCGAGTATTTGGGGCAAATTAATTGCTGCCGGGTTTGAAACCGGTCATGCCTACGGTAAATCGCTGCGTACGGTTAAATCTTGTGTGGGTAGTACTTGGTGTCGTTATGGTGTTCAAGACTCTGTGTCTACAGCCATTGATTTAGAGAACCGCTATAAAGGCTTACGTGCGCCCCATAAAATTAAGTTTGCAGTCTCGGGTTGTACTCGAGAATGCGCAGAAGCCCAAAGCAAAGATATTGGTGTTATCGCAACCGATAAAGGTTGGAACTTATATGTTGCTGGGAATGGCGGTATGCGCCCACGTCATGGTGATTTATTTGCTACCGATTTAGATACCGATACCTTAGTCAAATATATCGACAGAGTTCTGATGTTTTATATAAAAACCGCTGATAAATTACAACGCACTTCAGTGTGGATGGAGTCGTTAGAAGGCGGGTTAGAGTATCTTAAGTCTGTGGTTATTCAAGATAGTTTAGGCCTTGCTGCAGAGCTTGATAATCAAATGGCAAAAATTGTTGATACTTACCAGTGTGAGTGGAAAACCAGTCTTGAAAAACCAGAGTTTTTAGCGCGCTTTAATGAGTTTGTAAATCCTGATGACAAGCCAGAAGGTGAAACACATCTTTATCATCGCGCACGTGAGCAACGCTTCCCTGTGGCTAAATCAACAGGTGCAGGCAACATTGCGATTAAAGAACTTGAAACAGAATCAGCAACTGCGGAGGAATTAGTATGAGTTGGGTGAATGTATGTAATGAGTCCATTTTGCCGCAAGGTACTGGTATCGCCGCCTGGGTTGCAGGTAAAGCCGTTGCCATTTTTGATTTAGGCAAACACGGTTTATTTGCCATCGATAATGTTGACCCTGCAACAGGGGTGAGTTTGTTAGCCCGTGGGCTAATTTGCGAAGTTGAAGGTAAATTATGTGTTGCTTCTCCGCTATATAAACAGCACTACAGCTTAGCAACAGGTATCTGTCTTGAAGACAATGCTTTGGTTGCCTCGCCATACGAAATTAAAAAAGAAGCAGGCCAGGTATTGGTTTTAGCTAAATAAAAGGACGTGCAGTATGAGTTCTCAGAAATTTAATCTATTTTCGTTTTCGGGCAAGATGAAAGTCTTGACCTGAGTTGGGTAGCATTTTTTATCACTTTTGTGGTGTGGTTTAACGCCGCGCCTTTACTCAGTGTTATTGCTGACAGCTTAGGATTAACAAAGTCACAAATCAAAACCTTACTTATTTTGAATGTGGCGTTAACGATCCCAGCTCGGGTTATTATCGGTATGGTGACCGACAAATACGGCCCGAGACTGACTTACTCAGTATTAATGGGGGTCTGTTCCATACCTTGTTTTATGTTCGCGGTTGCCGACTCATTTGAGCAATTAGCCATGGCTCGGTTCCTGATTGGCTTTATTGGTGCGGGTTTTGTTATTGGTATTCGTATTGTCAGTGAATGGTTTCCAGCTAAAGAGTTAGGCACGGCCGAAGGTATTTATGGCGGTTGGGGCAACTTTGGTAGCGCAGCTTCAGCGTTCACTTTGCCTGCGGTGGCCATTTACTTTGGCGGTGAAGATGGCTGGCGTTATGCCATTGGTCTTACCGGTTTAATGAGCTTCATATTTGCTTTTGTTTATTACTTTAACGTCACCGATACCCCAAAAGATTCGACTTACTTTAAACCGAAAAAAGCGGGTGGCTTAGAGGTAACCAGTAAAGGTGATTTCGCACTGCTGATTTTTATGAAGATCCCGATGTATGCCACGCTTGCATTACTGGCATGGAAGTTATCTCCAGCAGGCGTGAGCATGCTTGAGCAACAAATGACTTACATCATTTATGTTTCATTAGTGCTAATTTTCATTTTTGATGTTTATAAAACCTATGAAGTGAATAAAGATATTTTTGTGAAAGAAGTGCCTGAGTTTGAGCGTTATAAGTTTAAACAGGTGGCTGTACTTAATGTGCTTTATTTTACGACGTTTGGATCAGAACTCGCCGTAGTATCAATGTTGCCACTGTTTTTTGCTGAAACATTTGATTTAGGGATGGCGCAAGCGGGTATGGTTGCCTCAAGTTATGCCTTTATGAACTTAATGTCTCGTCCTGGCGGCGGTTGGTTAAGTGATAAGTTTGGCCGTAAGACAACATTGATGATTTTAACTGCCGGTCTAGCTGTTGGTTACTTCGCCGTAAGCCACATTGATGGTACTTGGTCATTACCTTTAGCTATTGTGGTGGTAATGGCGTGTTCATTCTTCGTTCAAGGCGGTGAAGGTGCTGTGTTTGCTGCAGTGCCACTGATTAAACGTCGATTAACAGGGCAAATAGCAGGCATGACAGGTGCTTATGGTAATGTCGGCGCGGTGTTCTTTTTAACGGTCTACTCTATGGTACCGACACCCGTGTTCTTTAATGTTATTGCTGTCAGTGCGGTGCTAGGGTTTATTACTTTATTCTTCATGACTGAACCCAAAGGCCATATCGCTGAGGTGAATGAAGAAGGTGAAGTTACCTTGATTAGCGTTAACTAGTTTATATTATTGGTTATGACTTAATATAAATAATGCTAAACGCTATTGTTACTAACCCTGAAAACACCGCTAATGAATTTAGCGGTGTTGTCGTTTTTATTAAAAGGTGGACATTGGGTGATTAATGCTAATTTTGAGTCTAAATTAGGGTCTGAACTTAAGACTGAATCTAATGTAAAGCTGCATGAAGAAAATAGAACCCAAGACCAACTGCCTATATCGGGTGTGTTGGAAGTAAAGGCGGGTCAAGTCTCAGATAAAGGCAGAAAAGCGGAAAATGAAGATGCTATAGGCATTAAAATTCCTTCAGGTTTAATGTTAACCACCAAAGGTATTGTGAGTGTTATCAGCGATGGGGTTAGCGCAGCTGAAGGTGGTGCTAAAGCCTCTGCCATCAGTGTGAGTAACTTCATCGCTGATTACTATTCAACGCCAGAATCCTGGAGCGTTCAAACATCCAGTACCCGTGTTCTTACGGCGTTAAATAGGTGGTTGTATGGCTTAGGGCAAGATTATCGCGATGCCAGAAAAGGCTATGTGTGTACGTTTAGTGCATTGGTTTTCAAGTCTTGCTCGGCGCATATGCTGCATGTTGGTGACTCACGAATTTATCGTTTTCGCGATGGTGAGTTAATGAAGGTAAGTCGTGATCACAGCACTTCAGTTAATCAATTTTCCAGTTACCTTACCCGTGCTATTGGCATGGATGTAAAGTTAGATGTTGATTATAAGCAGGTTAACCTTGCTTTAGATGACATGTATTTACTGACGACGGATGGTATCCATGATGTGGTGACCGATCATGAATTGTCAAAAATGTTGATTCATCTACAACAAAGCCATGCTGAAATTACCGATGAATTATGTGAAGCATTTTGTCAAAAACTGGTCGATAAAGCCTATCTGTTAGACAGCCAAGATAACCTCAGTGCGCAGTTAATTTCAATCTCACAGCTGCCAACCCAAGCTATTGACGATGTTTATCATAAACTCGCCAGCCGACCTTTTCCGCCGCCACTATCAATAGGGATGAAGTTAGATGGCTATGAAGTGACGGGGATTATTCATCAAAGTCAGCGCAGCCAAGTTTATGTGGTAAAAGACAAGCAAGGTATTGAAAAATGCATGAAAACGCCGTCGGTAAATTACATTGATGACGGGGCTTATATTGAGCGTTTTATGCTTGAAAGCTGGATAGGGCACAGAATAAACAGTGTTCATGTGGTTAACGTTGTCGACCATCAGGTGCCAAAGTCAGCGCTGTATTATCTCACTGATTATTTACAAGGGTTGAGCTTAGCAGATTGGATGACGCAACATCAACGCGGCCCGGTTGAAGATGTTTTGCAGCTTTTAAAACAAGTTGAGGCGGGTATTCGCGCTTTTCATCGTAAAGAAACCCTGCATCAAGATTTAAAGCCGGACAATATTTTTATCACTCGAGAGGGGATTGTTAAAATTATCGATTTTGGCGCCTGTTACATTAAAGGTATTGCTGAAATCACCACCCCGCTCAAACGCGATACCATTCTGGGCACCGCAGATTATACTGCGCCTGAAGTCATACTGGGTTATCAATCTGATGGCCGTGCCGATTTATTCTCTTTTGCTGTTATCGCTTATGAGATGTTGGCCGGTGAACAACCTTTTAAAGGTCAATTAGGTAAATGCTTAACTCGAAAAGATTTTGAAAAACTGGTTAATATTCCTGTTTATGCAACCAACCCTATGGTGCCTGAGTGGATGGATAAAGCATTAGAAAAAGCATTAGCAATAGAACCCGCTTGTCGTTTTGCCGATAGTAGTGAATTTTTACATGCGTTAACGACTCCTGCCTCAACCACGTCAAAAACGTCTATTCCGTTTATTCAGCGTAATCCCATTAAGTTTTGGCAAACGCTGAGCGTGACATTATTTCTTTGGTCGATGTATTTATTATTTAAATAAATGACTCAGCCAGCATTGTTTCTCCTCTTTTTATCGTCCTAAAGTTTTGATTTTAACTCAAGGTAAGATTTTAATACTAGGGGATGATTCGAACAAAAAATAGTCAGTCCATACTCTTATTATGAAGGTATTGAAAGAATAACGTCTTTCATTCTAATAAGGATATGAAGCATGGATATGCACCCGCCAATAATAACAACTCATCGAAAAAACCGCCCCAGAACACATTCTACTATATTCGCCGCGTTACTATTTTTGGTGATGAACCTCGTGAGCCTACCGAGCTATAGTCAGCCAGATTTGAGTCACTTTAATGAGCTTTCTGGCTTAACAAATACGACTCAAGTGAGCCAAGATGGTTTTGATCATGATTTAACACTGGATCAATCAGGTGTTGGCCACCAACTTTATGCTCAACAATTGGGGCACACTAATTCCATTCAAGTTAACCAACAAGGGTCGCAACAATATTCTGCTGTTTATCAGTCTGGTGCCAATATCGAAGCTGAAATTTTGCAGATGGGGGCCGGTAATGTGCTGGTGTCATATCAAGATGGTGACAACCTTTATGTGGATATTATGCAAACAGGCACTGCAAACGTGGCGTTGATAAAACAAAGCGGATTCGATAATTCAATTGGCATAAAACAGTATGGTTCAGGCCTTGCCGTAGGCGTGCTGCAATGGGGTAATGGGCAAGATGTTGCCATAACCCAAGGAAAGTAACAAACAAAGCGTAAAAGGAAATACCACGATGAAACAAACATATATAGCGATATTGATTACAGCAACCTTGGGTTTAGCTAGCGCATTTGCCAGTGACAGTAATACGGCCATTGTGGAACAATGGGGCCAGGATAATGCCGTTACAGTGACCCAGCAGCTTAATAGCGAAGGTAATACAGCGATCATTGATCAAGATGGTTCATTAAATACCGCAGATATTGCCCAACAAGATACCTCTGAATCTTCAGCAACCATCATTCAAAAAGGTGATGAAAACCACGCTGAAATTGATCAGCATCATTCAACAGAAACTGCATCGGCAGTAATAAACTCCGAAGGTAACGGTAATAGCGCTGAAATCGAGCAGCAATATTATAATGGCTTAAATGCAACCGCGACGGTGAATCAGCTGGGTGATAGTAATAGTGCTAAAGTCATGCAAAATAATGCTGATGGCGCGCTATCTACCATTAATCAAACGGGTAATGGCGATAGTGCCGAAATCAGAAACTATGTGTCAGACTTTGCCGATGCCACTATTAATCAATCGATTGGCAGCGGTAATGATGCTTATATTAATCAAGATAATTCCGATGGCGCATCTGCCACCATAACCCAAGCGGGGATGGACAATTCAGCAGAGATTTTCCAACAAACGGGTGATTTAAGTGACTCTGTCACTGAAGACACCGTCGCAGTGATAACCCAAACCGGTGAGCGCCATAACGCCTTTATTAGTCAAATCGGTTTATCTTCAGATGCTGTCATCACTCAAACGGGCACAGAAAACCACACCGATATCGAACAAACTGGCATCAATAACACGGCATTAATCATTCAAGATGATGCTAGCAATATAGCCAATGTAACCCAAGCTAACATGGACAATGCTGTATCAATTAATCAGAGTGGCTCTTTGGTCGGTATGGGTAATACGGCAATGGTGCAACAAAACGGCATTAATGAAACCATCAATATTGTCCAAGTGGGTAACTCAAACATTGCAGAGGCTCTTCAATACCATTCAACCGTAGGTAACCTTGTTGATATTGAGCAAATCGGCGATAGAAACTCAGCAAGTACCGTCTCCGCAGAAGATTTGGGGCTTTCAAGCCTCAATAGCCAGTCACTGGTTAAGCAATATGGTAATGATAATCGAGGGTTTGCTGACACTTGGGATAGCGGCGGAGTTGTCAGCATGACTCAGCAAGGTAATGATAACTTTGCAACTGCACAAAGTTATGGCGAAAGTACCATTGATGTTGAGCAAGTCGGCCAAGAAAATTATGTGTATGCTACTTCTGGACCCGGTAAATCTAGCCATGTTCAAATTAGCCAAAATGGAGAGTTTAATGCAGCTGAAGGAGGCTGGATAGATGCTACTGATGAAAGAACAGGTGCAGTTGTGAACATAAGCCAAGTAGGCAGTCAACATTTTATCAGCTTTGAAGCTATTGGAAATAATAGCCTTGTATTCGCTACTCAAAAAGATATCTATAACAGATCATACATTCTCGCTTCTGGCAACGAAAATTCTGCAATATTGGATCAATCCGGTATGGATAATACAGCAGACCTTTTTGTGCGAGGAAATTACAATACCGGAACAGTGACTCAAAGTGATAAAGATAATGATGTGAGTGCGTTCATATATGGTGAAAACAGTACATCAACGGTAAGTCAAAGTGATGTAGATAATAGAGTCAAGTTACGTTTATATGGAGAAAATAGCTCAGTGATTGTTACACAAAGTGGCTCAACTGCTGGTAAGGGGAATTTTGCCGACGTTGAGCAACATAATGCAGATAACAAGGTTTCAGTTGACCAATCTGGTGAAATGAATACCGCGACAGTATTGCAGCCCGCAACAAGCTTATGGGGTTCAGATTCTGGTAACAATATTTCAGTCGAGCAGACGGGTAGCAGTCATACAGCAACTGCTCGCACCTATTCTGGGGGAAATAGTAGCATTGACATTACTCAGCTAGGTGCTTCAAATACTGCTAGGGCATTAACTTATGGAGAAGGGGATATTTCAACTGTTTATCAAGATGGGACGGGAAATCGAGCAACAGCACAAAGCTGGTATGATGGAAGTACGGCGGTAATAAATCAACAAGGTGATGATAACGTTGCACGGGCTTTTACTGGTGCTTATCGCTCTAATGCTAATATTGAGCAAGTGGGTGTAAGTAACTCTGTAATTGCTCGTACTTACGGATTGGCTGATGAAATAATTATTAGTCAAGTTGGAAAAGATAACAATATTATTGCAAACCTAAGTCATCAAAATGGGGTTGATGGTGGTAATAATGCTTCAATTATTCAAAATAAGATGGACAATTTAGCTGTTGTGTCATCGTATGGGTACGCTAACACTTCGATAGTCGATCAAGATGGTTCATTAAACAGGGCTGATATTGTTCAGCAAAATACCTCTGAATCTTCTGCAACCATTACTCAAAAGGGTGATGAAAACCACGCTAAAATTGACCAGCATCATTCAACACAAACTGCATCGGCAGTAATAAACTCCGAAGGTAACGGTAATCGCGCTGAAATCGAGCAGCAATATTATAATGGCTTAAATGCGACCGCGACGGTGAATCAACTGGGTGATAGCAATAGTGCTAAAGTCATGCAAAATAATGCCGATGGCGCGCTATCTACCATTAATCAAACGGGTAATGGCGATAATGCCGAAATCAGAAACTATGTGTCAGACTTTGCCGATGCCACCATTAATCAATCGATTGGCAGCGGTAATGATGCTTATATTAATCAAGATAATTCCGATGGCGCATCAGCCACCATAACCCAAGCGGGGATGGACAATTCAGCAGAAATTTTCCAACAAACGGGTGATTTAAGTGACTCTGTCACTGAAGACACCGTCGCAGTGATAAGCCAAACCGGTGAGCGCCATAACGCCTTTATTAGCCAAATCGGTTTATCTTCAGATGCAGTGGTCACTCAAACGGGTACAGAAAACCACACCGATATCGAACAAACTGGCATCAATAACACGGCATTAATCATTCAAGATGATGCCAGCAATATAGCCAATGTTACCCAAGCTAACATGGACAATACTGTATCAATTAATCAAAGCGGTTCTGTCGTCGGCATGGGTAATACGGCAGTAGTGGAACAAGTCGGTATCAATGAATCCATAAATATTGTTCAAGTGGGTAATTCAAATATGGTCGATTTTTTTCAATTTAATGTGACTACGGGCCTTACAGTAGAGGTTGAGCAATTAGGTGATAATAATGTCGCCCGAGCGATTTCCGCTGAAGCTACAGCTAATTCAAGTCGCAATAGTCAGTCATTAATTATACAACATGGTAATGGTAATAGAGGGTACGCAGGCTCTTGGGACCGAGGCGGCATCGCCAGCGTGACTCAAATTGGTAATGATAATTCAGGTACCGCTCAAAGTTTTCTTGAAAGTAGCGCGATTATTGATCAAATCGGTAATGGCAATGATGCTCATGCATTTTCAAGATATGGGGAATCTGACATATATATCAGTCAAGTTGGTGATTTAAATGAAGCGTCAGGTGTTGCTCATTATGGTGAAGGTGTTGGTAGTGATATCGATATAATCCAAATCGGTAATGAACATTACGCTCATGTATCAGCAAGTGGAAATGCGAATATTATCGCGGTGACACAAACAGACATGGCGCAGAATGCAAATGTAAGCATAAATGGAAATGGTAACTCTGTAACGATTAACCAAGGATCTGGTATGTAGCTCATACGCTTATTAAGAGGCATAAGCCTCTTAATAAGCGCTCTTAATTCGAGCCTCTTAAATGATGTTAGAGAGTGAACTTGTATATACCATTAGCTGAAATGCAGATAAAAGAAATAGCAGTGGCTGAGCAGCTTAATAGTGAAGGCAATACTGTAATAATTGACCATGATGGTTCTTAAACACTGCAGATATTGTCCTGCAAGGTACTTAGGTTCTTCGGCAACCATCACACAAAAGGATGGTAAAAATCCCGCTGCAATATATCAGTAACTCTGTAGCGTAAATGCACTTGCGCTAATAAACGCCAACGGTAAATCTATCGAAAGCTAGCCATATAGCAAAATCCGCTAGAAAAGTGCTAATGGAGCGTTAGCTGCGATCAATCAGTGCTCGATAGTTTTCAAGCTGAAATTTATATTTCTAGCGCGACAATAAATTAGAGTTGTGAAGCCCGTAATGATGCTTATTATTGATAAATTTTTTCATCGCGTCCTTTCAGCATCCCCCCTTTTACATGGATTAATCAAATTTAAATGGGCCATTTGGCTGATATTTTCCAGAAATAAGCTGGTAATACCACATATGTAGATCAGTTTGGTTTCAAGGGGATTATTTCTGTTTATCAGCCTGTTTATCAAGTCGGTTTATCAAATCAGATCGATGCTGATCAGCCTAGCGCTCTATTTGTATAGCGTCATTATTATTGATTAAATTAGAGGATAATAATCGAGCTTAGGCCTTAATCTGATGGCGAAAAAGCTCAGGGCTAAGAGGTCGCCGTAACCCCGTAGATACCTAGTCGAAATGGATGAGGCTTAAGGCTGCGGTTCTGCGAATATTGATAACGCCAGAAATAATACAGCGATAGCATAGATAAGCCATCACTGCACAGTCAGTATTGCAGATACAAGTCACTATGGCGCTAGCGATAACAATATCAGCAGTAGACAATCGCGGCTGAGGCATATTTTACACATCCCAATAAATGGCTCATGAAATTCAGTGGAAATTATCCAAATAGCGATATTTAGTGCGTTATTAATTAAATTATGAGAATTGTTTTTTAGTATTACTTTGCTTTCTAAAGTTTAATTATTATTGATGAATTTAAAAATGACATTAATTGAGAGTAGAGCCGTTGTCATTTCTATGTTTTATAAGGCTGTAAAAATGTATTGAGTAGAAAGTATTTATATTGTTAGTTAAATTTATTATTTCGAGCCTTTTATTTTAATCTTCATTAAATACACCAAAAAATCTTCATTAAATCTAATTCAAAACGAATAATTCTCACATTGTTTATGTCAGTTTCCATGTTTTTTTAATTTTAATTGCAATTTTAGCACATACAACCCCAAAGAAAGTACAAAATCTTCAATGTGAAGTTGGGTTTAACTACATGTATTTACTCATTAATTCAATTATAAATGTTGATATTTCGATTTAAGGAATAGTACTAAAGTAGGGGGGGCGATGATTTTTTACCTATTAGTCTATGCAGTTTTAATACTCGAGGAGGATTCAGAATAAATATTAATCATCAATACTTTACACACTGAAAATGTGAAAGGAAATCTCCTTTCAGTATGTTAAAGGCAGAAAGCATGGACGTATTAAAAAGTAAGTATTTACATCGCTTAACTAAGATACTAGCAATTTCATTTGCCTTTGTCGTCTGTCTAGCTTCTTTTCCTACTTTCAGTCAGTCTGATTTAAGTGATTTTGATGAACTTGCCAGTGGGGCTAATTTAGCTCTAGTTTCACAAGATGGCAGTGATAGTTCATTAAGCTTATATCAGTCTGGTAGCGCTAATCGTTTTCAATCTCAACAATTCGGTTTTAATAATTCAATAAATGTTAATCAGCAAGGCTCGCATCATATTGCAGGCCTTAGGCAGTCTGGTGCCAATATTGAGGCTGAAATCTTGCAGATGGGTTTTGGAAATGCGGTTGTTTCGTTGCAACGCGGAGAAAATTTATACCTCGATGTGATGCAAACAGGAACTGGGAACCTAGCTTTAATTAAGCAAAGTGGTTACGACAATTCGATAGAGATCCAGCAGCACGGGTCTGGAAACGCAGTGGGTGTACTTCAATGGGGAAACTCACAAGATGTTGTGATCACCCAAAGATAATTTATCTAACTAAACGTATAGGGAAAGACAATAATGAAACATTCAAAATTAGCTTTATTAATTTCAGCTGTACTATTTGCTTCAACTAGTGCGCATGCTAGTGATAGTAACATGGCAACTGTGGACCAAGTTGGTAATGATAATTCTGTCATGATTACGCAGCAAGTCAATAGCGAGTCAAATGCAGCAACAGTATCACAATCTGGTGATGAGAATTCTGCAGAAGTGACTCAAGCTGATACTTCAAATACAGCAGCTTTTATTACTCAAGTGGGTAATGGGAATGAAGGGGCAATCTCTCAGCATAATTCAACCGCTACAGCATCAGCGACTATTGATACTGAAGGTAGTTTGAATAAAGCGAATATAGTGCAGAAATATTACAATGCCCAAGCTGCAGAAGCGGCAGTAAATCAAGTGGGTGACAGTAATATTGCAACTATTACGCAAGAAAATGCCGATGGCGCATCATCGACCATCAATCAGTTAGGTGATGGTGATACTGCAGAAATTAACAATTATGTGTCTGACTTTGCCGATGCCACCATTAATCAGTCTGTTGGCACTGGTAATGATGCCTACATTGAGCAGGATAATTCAGATGGTGCAGAAGCGACCATATCGCAGGCTGGAGCTGGCAATACAGGTAGCATATTTCAGCAAACAAATACGCTAACAGATAATGCTTTGGAAGAGACAGTCGCGGTAATTGATCAATCTGGCGATAATAACTGGGCAGATATTGTACAAACAGGCTTGTCGAATGATGCTGCAGTGATGCAAATGGGCAATGGTAACGAGGCATTTGTTACTCAATCTAATTTGAATAATGAGGCTGATGTTAACCAGTCTGGTGATAGCGGTTTGGCTACTGTGATGCAAAGTGGTGTTAATGGTCAAGCTACTGTGGAGCAATCAGACTTTAACCAAACTACAACCGTAACTCAGTCTGGTGACGGTCAAATGGCATTTGTCAATCAAAGTAATGCCAATAATACTGCCACGGTTACCCAAAGCGATATGAGTAACTTAGCGACAGTCAATCAAGCTGGTAGCGGTGATACTGCAACTGTTGTTCAAGCAGGTATTTCAAACGAGGCATTGGTTACTCAATTGCCTGATAGCGTAACAAATACAGTATCTGTATACCAAACTGGTGATGATAACTATGCTGGTGCAAAAACAGGATATAACGCCAACAACACTATTACTATTACTCAAACCGGTAATAGAAACTCTGTGACTGATAACGACAATGCAACTAATTCTTATGGGACCGGTTTTGGTGCGGGGGCATGGGGAAGCAATAATGTTGTCAATGTGACGCAAACTGGTGATGATAATAGCGCTTATGCCGACGGTGCAAGTACTGGCTCTATGGTTGATATTGTACAGGTAGGCAGCTTGAACGAAGCTATTGGAGAGTCTTGGTTTGGTTCAACTAATGACCTTGATATTAGCCAAACGGGCACAGAGCACTTTGCTGATGTTTATATCATTGGCAGTACAAATGTTGTTGCAGTAACACAAACTGATATGGGTAATAATTCGTCAGTAAACACCTTTGGTAATGGTAACTCTGTGACCATTAATCAAGGCGCAGTGATGATGCCTTAATAGTACAAAAGTATATTTAAAATAATTTAAACACTCTTTTGGCTAATAGTATCAGTCAGGTTGGCTTGCTAACCTGACTTTATTGTTTCAGGACTGTTTTACATTAACATGGAGTGAAGGGTGATGTTTAAAGTTATCAATTGGATGATCGTTTCTCGTTCGCAATTGCTTGTTGACCTACTTGATTGTCGTTGGCCCCAAGAGTTTTTGGTCAAGCTAGCTAAAGCAACTCCAGCAACTATGAGTACTAAATTAAATTCACATGAAATCTCTTTAGTGGTGTTTGATTTAGCTACCATAGATTTACAACAAGCTTATCAATTACAGCGTTTAATCGAACGCGAACACAGCTCGGTGAAAACGGTATTTATTAATTTCCCCAAACAAGTTGATGCAAAATTTTTGATCCACCCAGCTACAACGTTTGGTGTATTTTACAGTGATGCTGAACTTACCGCTATTAGCAGTGGATTTAACGAAATACTTAAAGGTCGCAGCATTATACCACATGATTTACATAAATCAGTCACTGGTGATGAAGCTGACGATGATAGTGAGCATTTAACCATACGTGAAAGAGAAGTACTTCAAGCGTTACTGGCTGGCAGTACAAATTTGGATATCGCCAATCAATTGTTTGTCAGCGAGAGTACAATTAAAACTCATTTATATCGCGCTTTCAGAAAAATTGGGGTATCCAGTCGCGGTCAAGCAATAGCTTGGGCACAGACTCACATGCATGAGGTTAGAGTATGAAAAGCATCTTATTGATGTTTTTTCTGTTCATCTTTTCAAGTCATGTCATTGCCGCTGGTAATTCAGTAACAAAACCTTTAGTTACTGAATCAAGGTTATCTACAGAGTCAACACTAGATATTAAATCAACTTTAGTGACTGAACCTTCTTTAAAGCAAATCAGCACTAAAAATAAACCGCCAATAGATCAAAGCCACGCAGAAAAGCTTAAGAATGCCAAAGAGCCAACAACGTCAGCGACAGATAAGAATATTCAAAAAGCTCCCAAAACTAAGCCTATTAATATTAATGATGCCGTCCCTAAGGATGAAGCTGATTTAATTGATGGGTTAATCTTAAACCGTGCGATGACCCGACTCGGCCATCGCTTTTACCGTGAATTTGTTGCGGCATACAGAGATATTGGTGGCGAGTCTAAACATACCGGGCTCACCGTTATTGAACAAGCTACAGCAAGAAGTGGTAGCAAAATATTAATACAACAAAACAGAAAAACCGTTTTTGTGACTTTTGTGTCGCCTATTAGTCGGAATATAGATGACCAAGCCAATTATGCCGCTAAACGCGTTAACTCTGCGGTAGTTAAGCAAAATGAACAAGCCGTTTTAGGAGCGTTGTTTGACCCAGATCTCGCACCTGACGAATTCTAAGCATGGAAAGCCAAAATGAAAAAAATAACATTTACTTCAATATTGCTCATTCTTTCAGTTGATTGCTTTGCCACTCAACTTATTTATCAACCAGTAAACCCAGCCTTTGGTGGCAGCTATTTAAATGGCTCATATCTACTGGCTAATGCAGCTGCGCAAAATGACCATGAAAGTAGTGGTGGCTCAGGTTATGTGGCCCCAACAGCATTAGAACGTCTCTCAAGTTCGTTACAGTCTCGGTTGATGAGCCAACTTTTTAATGATGCCGCCAATGGGGGGGAAGGTTATCTATTAACTGATGATTTTGAAATTAATGTCGTTAATGAAGACGGCTCATTGATTGTTCATATTACCGACGTATTAACCGGTGAAACCACCATTATTGAAGTTGGCGGTATTGTTGATGACAGTGTCGGGGGTTAATAATGAAAAAATTAATTATTAGCTTGTGCCTACTATCTTTAACAGCTTGCTCATCAATTGATGAAGAATTTGAAAATATAGATGCCACTTCAAGTTTAATGCCTAAAGGTGAAACTTATTACGATCTAACCAGTTTACCTTTTCCACAAGGTGCGATGGTTGCTGCAGTATATGATTTTCGCGATCAAACAGGACAATACAAGCCCATTCCATCAAGTAACTTTTCAACGGCAGTGCCACAATCCGGTACGGCATTTTTAGCCCAGTCACTTAATGATTCAGCATGGTTTATACCCGTTGAGCGTGAAGGACTGCAAAACCTATTAACAGAACGTAAAATTTTACGGGCAGGACTTAAAGGTGATGCCAGTAAATTACCGCAACTTAATAGTGCGCAGGTATTAATGGAAGGTGGCATTGTTGCCTATGACACAAATATTAAAACGGGCGGTGCTGGAGCACGGTATTTAGGCATTGGCGCTTCAGGTCAATACCGAGTCGATAGCATTACCGTTAATTTACGCGCTGTGGATATTCGAACTGGCCGATTACTCAGTAGTGTTACCACCACCAAATCGGTGATATCAAAAGAAATTACCGCGGGTGTATTTAAGTTTATTGATGCACAAGATTTGTTAGAGGCTGAAGCGGGTTATACTTCCAATGAGCCTGTGAGTTTATGCGTAGTCGCAGCCATTGAGAGCGCTGTTGTGCATCTTATTGCCGATGGCATTTGGAAAGGGGCTTGGAGGCTAGGGGATGCCACTACAGGTTTGCAAAATACTACCTTGCAAAAGTATTGGTTAGAAGCCCATAAAGAAGCGCAAGTCAGTGCCAGAATTAAGCGTGGCTAATTATCCGTCCTGAATAAATAGCCCCTAATTAACAGTCCCTTATGTTTCAATCACGATAAAGGTGCCAATGGCGCCTTTTATGTTTTCTGGGGGTAAACTTCTAGATACACAGACGCAGCCCTTAAGGCGATAACCACATAAGCAGCTTAGCTTTCATTATGGTTAAGTTAATCCAAGCTTTCATTATGTGGTGATCAAAAAGATGCCTAAGAAGTCTAATTGCATAAGGTTTAAAGGTAACCACCAAGAAATATAGCGCTTTTTTTAGCGACTTCAATGTTAATTGCTGGGGATACTTCAAATAAATCCCCTTTAGCATTGATAACAATGATGTGATAATGCCTAGATAAACTCTAAGTAAGTGAGCGTTGCTATAGTTAATCGAGCTGTCAAAATTGGCTTGATAGTGCCAACAACATTCAACAGTGATTAATAGCAAAGTGTTAAACTTGCTTGGCTTAAGTGACAAATGCAGCAGTAGCTATTATATAGTTAAGCAAGCGCTTAGTTGGCTGCTTGATTAGCGCATTCAACAATGATTTTCACTACTTCGATTATAATAACCAAAAGGATGATCAATCATGGCTGAAGAAACCATTTTCAGTAAAATTATACGCCGAGAAATTCCTGCCGACATTTTGTTTCAGGATGAGCTCGTCACCGCTTTTCGCGATATAAACCCACAGGCACCAACACATATTCTGATTATTCCAAACCATTTGATCCCCACAGCCAATGACGTAAAAGCATCTGACGAACTGGCATTAGGGCGAATGATGACAGTTGCGGCAAAGCTGGCTGATGAAGCGGGTATTGCACAAGATGGTTACCGCTTAATCATGAACTGTAATAAACACGGTGGCCAAGAGGTTTACCATATCCATATGCATCTACTTGGCGGTAAGTCACTTGGGCCAATGCTAAGTCGGTTGGATTAATACTAATAACATGAAAATAAACAGTGATTTTTTTCCGTTAACCGGCGTAGCAAGCCGATTTGTTAATCAGCTTGCCCATTGCCGTCGATTGAATATTAGTGCGTTAGAAGCCAGTGAACATCACGTATTACTGGAGTTGCCTTATAGCCAAGATATCATTGGTGACCCAGATACTGGGGTGATACACGGCGGTGTGGTGACTACGATCATTGATACCGCATCCGGCACTTCTGTTGTATGCGCTATTTTAGAGAAGTATAAATCCTTAGAAATATCGCCAACCTTAGATTTACGGGTTGACTACATGAAACCGGCTGAGCCAAACAAACCGCTGTATGCATTTGCAGAATGTTATCGTTTGTCGGCCAATGTGGCGTTTACCCGTGCGATTGCTTATCAAGACAGTATTGATGATCCTATTGCGCATGCTGTTGGCTCATTTATGCGTATTAGTCCAGAAATGGTGGGTGAAGAGTTTAGACAAGCTTTGATGGGCTGCGCTGATGAAGCAAGTGCAGTCAATTCAGCTGCTAATAACCAGCCTGATACTCAAAGTGTTGAAGTTATGCAGGCAGGCAATGCCAGTTTAACTGTGGGCGATATTAATGTTCATGATGTGGTTAAGCGGGCCATTGATTTAAATGACTATAGTTATTTATTAGAGAAAGTCCCTTATACCCAATTTATCGGGATGAGTGTTGATCGCTTTGGTGATGAAATGGTATTTAAGCTGCCAACTAAAGATGACAACATTGGTAATCCTATTCTGCCAGCCATACATGGCGGGGTTATTGCTGGCTTTATGGAAATGTCGGCGATTGTGCAGTTAATGGTATTTATGCAAGCTAAGAAAGTGCCAAAAATTATCGATTTTTCAATTGATTATTTACGTGCGGGTTTACATCAAGATACGTTTGCTGAATGTAAAATTACTCGTCAAGGACGCCGAGTTGCTAATGTTAGCATTAATTGCTGGCAGAAAAATCGTAAGCAGCTAATTGCTACTGCGAGAGCGCATTTCTTGCTTGATCAGTAGAAGTAACACACAGTTGATGCATAGATGAGCAAGCTGTTTGACACTGAGCCGACCATTTATTTTTAATACTTAAAAAAAGGAATTAATGATGACATTAAGAGTAATAATGATATCGCTAGCGTTAATGCTATCAGCCTGTGCTAATCATACCGCGGGAGTCATGGTTAGCTCTAATAGCGAAGTGAGAGTTGATAATAATTCTTTTGCGAGTAAAGTCGCTGTTGAGCAAGTCAATGTCAGAACGCAAGCGGATTTATTGCAAGGTTCTGCATTAATCATTAGCAAGGTGTCAACGGATTTAAGGCTGCAATATAAGTTTACTTGGTTTGATGTTGGTGGCTTTACCATTGAAGATGAAGCAAGCAGCTGGAAGTCATTAAAGCTACATGGCAAACAACAAATGCAGGTTAGCGCCGTTGCCCCTAATGCCAATGCAAGCCGTTTTGAAGTATATGTAAGAGAAGCATTCTCTAACTAAGTGTATCTTTTAAAATATAAAACACGCTTAATTGCGTGTTTTTTGTTTTATAGGCTTAGCTAATCATAAAAATATCTATGTGATAATTTTTTGTACTTAAATAGTTAATAAAAAGTGCCTGTTAGTGCTGTTGCACAGATGAAGGATAGTTTATAATCCGCCGCGCCAAGGGGTGTTTATCGTGTTGATAAACTGAGATGTCTAAAGACAAACCCTTAGAACCTGATCCGGCTCATACCGGCGTAGGAATAGGCTGCATGCTTTGCCGTAAATGTTAGTCATTAACTCAGTCATAAACCAAGTCGTAAACGAAAAACGACACCAATTTAATAACTGATAATTGTAATGACAGTCATGGATGCACATAACTAATTCACTATGCTTGCCGGATCTCAAAATTATAATTTGAGGTCCTATGTCTGTAATAAAATCTAAATCGCCACTAGCGATTGCCATTCTTGCCGTTTTATCCACTTCCGTTGTCGCTCAAACAGAAAATGTTGAACGCGTGGCGCCCGCTGCTGAAAAAATGGAAGTCATAGTGGTTAACGCTGACTTTAGTAATATAGCGCTAGAAAAAGTGCCATCCAGTGTTACCGTCATCGATAGCCAACAATTGCAAGATGAAGGCGCTCAACATTTTGAAGATGTATTAAACTCTATTGCTAATTTTAACTGGTCTGGCGGCAGCTCTCGGCCAAAGTATTTCCAAATTCGTGGTGTGGGTGAGCAAGAAGAATATCAAGGCGCGCCAAATTCTTCTGTTGGCTTCATTGTTGATGATATCGATTTATCTGGGATCGGCATGGTGTCGAGCATGTACGATATACAACAGGTTGAAGTTCTTCGTGGCCCACAAGGTACACAATATGGTGCCAATGCGTTAGCGGGTCTTATATACCTTAAAAGTAACGATCCCACCGATGTGTTTGAACATGGCGCACAAGTCTCTCTTGGGGACGATGACTTACAAACCTTCTCCGGTTTTAGCTCTGGCCCAATAACTGACTCTGGTAAGCTACTTTATCGGGTGTCTTTAGAGCAGCATTCACAAAATGGCTACCGCGACAATACTTACCTTGAACGTGAAGATACCAATGGCCGTGATGAATTCACTGCCCGTGCTAAATTGCGTTGGTATGCTGCAGATGATGTGCAACTGGATTTAACCTTTTTACATGCTAATTTTGATAATGGCTATGATGCCTGGACGTTAGATAATAATGGCTTTGAAACTATTACCGATAAGCCTGGTGTTGATGCGCAAAAGACCACTGGTGCTGGCTTAAAAGCCACATTCAGCAGTTTTGAAAAGTTCGAACTCACCTCGTTAACTTCATTTGCACAAACCGATCATCACCATAATTATGACGGCGATTGGGCCAACCCTGATTACTGGGATTCAAAACAGTGTACCGCGTATGATGACAACTGGAATGAAGTAGGAACAGAACCTTGTGTTTATGATTACACCTGGGATAAACAGGGTGAACGTAAAACCGTGTCACAGGAACTTCGTATCAGCTCAAACGAAGCTGGCCGAATTTTTAACGATTCGACTGATTGGTTAATGGGCTTATATGGCATGAACCTTCAAGAGGATAATGACTTATATTCTGAATACAATGGCTGGCCAGATGAAGTGCTGCAATCGGAATATGAAGCGACCAACTATGCTATTTTTGCTCAAACCGATACCCAGTTTAGTAATGGTTATGTATTTTCAGCTGGGGTTCGTTTAGAGCGCCGAGAAAGTGAATATTCAGACAGTAATGGTGATAAATTCTCACCTAGCGAAAACATGTGGGGTGGTCATTTAGCGCTATCTAAACCCATAAACCAAGACCATAATACCTATCTGCGTATTGCTCGCGGTTACAAAGCGGGTGGCTTTAACATGAGTTTGCCAGCTGAATTAGCCGATAAAAAAGAGTTTGATACTGAAATCTTATATAACTACGAGTTAGGGCTCAAATCTTCGTGGTTACAAGGTCAATTAGATACCAACTTGGCATTCTTCTATATGGATCGACGCGATCAGCAAGTGGCGGCATCACAACAAGACCCTGATGATCAGCAGCGCTTCATTCTATTTACCGAAAATGCAGGTAGTGCTGAAAACTACGGCGCCGAAATCGACTTTACCTACTATGCCACCGATAACATTCAATTCTACGGTAGTGCAGGTTGGTTAGAAGCCACCTATGGTGATTATCAATACAAGGATAAATATGGCAATGTCGTAGATTTAACAGGTCGAGAGCAAGCCCATGCGCCAAAATTTACTTATAGCGCAGGCATGAGCTATGTCAGTGATTCTGGCTGGTTTACCAATTTAAATGCTAGCGGTAAAAGTGATTTTTACTACTCTGATAGTAACGAATCAAAGTCAGACGCTTATACTATTTTCAATGCTCGAGTGGGTTATGAAACACAAATGTGGTCAGCGTATTTATGGGGCCGCAACTTATTTGACGAGCAATATGGCACCAGAGGCTTCTACTTTGGTAATGAACCAGACTTAGATTGGGCCGATAAGCAATATGTACGTTTCGGCGATCCACGTCAGCTAGGTATTACCTTAAACGTCAAGTTTATGTAGCTTGGCTGCAAACTATGTTAATTAAAGGGGGCTGTTAACCTGTTGGGTTACAGTTGATTTATTTAATAATAACAATACTTAACACTAAATTGCCGTCATGTTTTGAAAAGTTTTTTACCTTAAACTTTGATAGACTATGACGGTATTTTTATCACGATTAAGGAATTTCCATGAAATTGACTGCCGAAATCAGCATGTATCCATTTAATGAAAACTATTTAGACCCGATAAAGTGGTTTATTGGCCGAGTAGATAGCTACCCTAATATTGAACGTAAAACCAATGCGATGGCGACTCAGGTGTGCGGTGAATACGCAGATGTGATGGCCATGCTAGCAACCGAAATGGAAGCGGCCCATCAAAAATGGGGCAAAGCAGTATTTGTATGTAAATTTATTGGTGGCGAGCTTGATTTAAGCCACACCGAATAACCTGTAAATTCATCATAGTAATGAAATAGTAGCCAACGTTATGTTATCTGAGATCGTTCAATCAATACAAATTGCCATTACTGAAGTGTCTGTAATGACAGGCTGGGAAGCTGTTGCAGTGATTCTGGCAATTGCGTATTTGATATTAGCCATGAAAACCAATATTTGGTGTTGGGCGGCAGCCTTTGCCAGTACTGCCATATACACAGTGCTGTTTTGGAATGTGTCATTGTTGATGGAATCAGTGCTAAATGTATATTACATGGCGATGGCGATTTATGGCTTTTGGCTGTGGCGCTATGGTGCTGACAGTCGTCATCAAACTGAACTGCCAATTATTAGTTGGTCTCTAAACAAACACTTAGTGATTATTGCCGTTACTAGTGGTGTATCCTTGATTGTGGGCTACTTAATGGCCACAAATACAAGTGCTTCGTTTCCATATCTTGATGCATTAACAACCTGTTTTGCGGTGATGACTACTTATCTAGTGGCGAAAAAGGTAATAGAAAATTGGTATTACTGGATGGTGATTAATTCGCTATCAATTTACTTATACCTTCAAAAAGGTTTAATGCTAACTTCTGGTTTACTTATCCTGTATTTATTTATGGCTGTCAGCGGTTACTTTATGTGGCGTAAAAAAATGCTGCAAAATCATGCACCAGATGATGCAGCCTTAGCAAGCTAATGGCTATTTAGATAATGAGTCACTTTAACCCATGGCAATGGCTACCTGCGGATATTAAACGCCAATTACCGAATATATTAGCCGATAAGATTGAAGCAGATTGTCATGGGGTTAAAGTGTTATCTGATGGATTAAGTAACCAAAACTTCCATATAGCCTTAAGTGATAGCGATTGGGTATTACGGGTTAATCAAGATAATGCCCCGTGGTGTGAACGAGACAACGAAGTGAGCAGTTGGCGCTTGGTTGAAGCCATTAATCGGGCGCCTAAATTAATTTGGCTTAGTGATGATAAACGTTTTTACCTAAGTCAGTTTATACCTGAAAATAATCACTTATGGTCAAATTATGTCGCCGAGTTTAGTTTTTATGATAACAAGCGCCCACAGCAGTCGGTGTTTGCGGCGCTAGACCCTGTTGCTCACCTACTGGGGTTATTAACCCCGCTATCAAAATTACCTTTGCCGACGAAACAAATTACCATGACTCAGCAATGGCAAGTTTATGTAAACTCATTATCTGACTTAGGCAACTCAATTGCTGATGCAAGCGTCGCAAACAAAGGCGATGCTGATGAAACTCAGGCGTTAGTGACATGGCAGCAGCTTTATCGAAAATTAACCAGTAAATATGCCCAAATGGCTATTTGGCTTGAACAACTAGAAACCTGCGTGATTTCGCCGCAGTTCTGTCACCGAGATTTGTCGCCGTATAATTTACTGTTTGATGGTAAACAACTTAAGTGTATTGATTTTGAATATTGCGCTGCCAGTCATCCGCTGTTTGATTTAGTCGCCGTGGTGGTGACGCATCAATTAACTCAAGAGCAAGTAAAACAACTGACGGAAAAATATCTACAACATCAGCTGAATTTGACTCATGATTGTACTGACTACCTCGCTGAAATGGCTCATTGCTTTTGGCTATTTGCCGCAGCTTGGGCTTTAATGATGGCAGCTAACCAGCAATTATCTCCTCAGCAATATTTTAACTTATTCAACAAATACCTATCTTTAGTGCCATAAGGCTATTATTCTTAACTTATGCTGTTTGTAGGGGAGAATGACCGTTGAAAAAGCCATTAATTCCAATATTACTTGTTATCTTTTTAGCAGGATGTTCCACCAAATTTAGTTACTTCTTTCTCGACTGGGCCATTGAGTGGCGCGTTGATGAATATGTAGAATTAGATAAATCTCAACAAGCTCAATTTGATAAGCTGCTAGATAAGTTTTTGCTTTGGCATCAACAGCAAGAATTGGCTCGCTATAGCGAGCAGCTGCAGCAACTTTCCGACAATATTAATAAACACACGCTCACCATTGAAATTTGGGAGCAACAAGTTACTGCAGCTAAAGCCCATTGGTTTCGTGTTTTTGAATTTTTACTACCCGATTTACTACCTATTATTACTAGCTTAAGCGATCAACAAGTTAAATCTATTATTACTCAGCTTAAACTTGATAATGATGAATTAAATGCCAAGTATGCAGGAAAAAACCAACTAGAATTAGTCGCCGATGCCAACAAAAGAACCATCAATCGGGTTGATGATTGGTTAGGAAGCACCACAGCAGAACAAGAAGTGTTAATTAAAGCGTTTAATCAACAGCGTTTAGCAACCCTTGATATGTGGCTAGAGTATCGACTTGAATGGTTACGTCAGTTTGAAACTGCGCTGAGTCAACGAGATGATACAGCCTTACTTGAGCAGAGAATGCGGTTATTAATGACCCAGCCAGATGAATTAAAATCGGCAATCTATCAGCAAAATGCAGATAGAAATACTCGATTGTTTGGTCAGTTAATGATTGAAATTAATCACAGTTTATCCAGCAAGCAGCGCCGTCATTTAAACAAAAAAATAGTCACGTTAATTGAGGATTTACAAGATCTGTCTGACGATGTGGAGCGTTAATTTATAGCTGATGTAAATAGATGAAATAAAACTTGTTATTCCAAGGTCTAATGATGTAATTATCGCAGCAAGGTTAAGGAATTATCATGGTGAACCTATATCAGCAATTTTTAAGTTTATTAAGGCACATTGAAGGCATAGCACCACTGGCTTTGCGACTTTATTTAGCCCCAGTATTAATGCAAGCAGGTTATAACAAGTTATCTAATTTTAGTGACACAGCGGCTTGGTTTGGTAACCCTGATTGGGGTTTAGGTATACCTATGCCTGAAGTCATGACCGCATTAGCTGCCGGCACCGAATTATTTGGCGGAGCGCTACTGCTGATAGGCTTAGCTACACGTTTAGTGGCCATCCCTATGATGGTAACCATGTTAGTTGCGGCGTTTGCGGTGCACATTAATAATGGCTGGTTGGCCATTGCTGATGCCAGTTCCTGGCTTGCTAACGATAATGTCACCGCTTCTGCTGAAAAGCTTGCTGCGGCTAAAGCACTTTTACAGCAACATGGTAATTACGAATGGCTCACAAGCTCAGGCAACTTTGTTATTTTAAATAATGGTATTGAGTTTGCCATAACCTATTTCATCATGTTGCTTGCGCTGTTATTTATGGGCGGAGGCCGATATACCAGCGTGGATCACTTTATTGCCAAGCGTGCTAGCTAGCGATTAATAACCTCATCTAACAATTTATCATGACATGTAAAAATCCCACTTTAATGTGGGATTTTTGTTAATATTCTTGAGAGATTAATTATCGGCGTGGACATGTGTCTGCGCAATGAAAAGACAGGGATTTTGCAATTGGACGCTTCAGAATTATTACTTACTCGCCAGTCAACACCTCGTTTAACAACGCCTGCGCCGAATGAACAACAATTGGACTTCATTCTTAATGCTGCTGCCAGAGTGCCAGATCACGGCGCTTTAACCCCTTGGGAATTTATTATCGCCACTGATGCAGGGTTAGAGACCTTAGCAGAGATATTTGTTACGGCGGCTAAGTCTAAAGGGGCGGATGAAACCTTTTTAACCAAAGTGAAAGGGATGCCACACCGAGCGCCAATGGTCATTACTGTCGTCGCCAAAAGTCAGACACACCCTAAAGTGCCATTATTAGAGCAGCAGTTAGCCGCGGGCTGCGCCACCATGGCAATGCAACAAGCAGCGTTTTCTTTAGGATTGGGCGCAGTTTGGCGTACTGGTGACTTTGCTTTTAACGCGATGGTTAATCAAGGTTTGGGTATTGCCGCTGAAGATCAAATCGTGGGCTTTTTGTATATCGGCACCCCTGCGGTTAAAGCGCCGCTTAAACCGTTAAAACCAGGCCGACAATTCGCTCGATATTTATAACCTGTTTCTATGAAGTGGGCTTATCAACTTAATTGCTGAGCTCGAGAACAGTGCTAATTATAAAGGCGATCAAAAGCGTTAATAAAAATATAGTGACTCCAGTTGTGGAATCACTATATTTAATATTTTTAAATAAAAATGTTTGAGTTACCTAGGTCGGTGACTTTGCTCGTTATAATTAAATGTCTTAGTCGCTTGGGTCTAATGCATCTAACGGCAGCAAGTTCTGATATAAGTAATAGCCTAACGGGCCTAAAAATAGGCTTATTGTTCCCCATAGATAACGTTTAACGTTATCTATCTTTGCTGCTGTGTTAATCGCGCGGTAGCAAAACATAATATGCAATACGATTAACAGTGGTATGAGCACAAGCACCAAATCCATTTGTTCCATGTCTACATCCTTGGTCACTGCATGAGAGGATTACCTAAGCTTAATCCTATTTTGGAGATTAGCTGCTTAATCACTATAAAATCCATCTTATAGTTGACTTAACATAGCGCATTTACAGTACTTTTATCAATCATATATATGAATAACTATACAAAAGATTGATCTGTTGTTGCTAATATAAGCAGTTAGTAATATATCGACGCTATTTGAGGTAATGTTGCTGGGTTAAATCATCTAACCAGAGAGAGTGTTTTTTCATAACCATTTTAAATAAATCACTTTCTAGATGGATTTTGAGCCATTGTTTTACATTTTTATATGGGCTTTGCTGGAACCAGAGCTTATTAACATGTGCAAATTGTCTTACAAACGGAAAAATAGCGTAGTCAGCCATCGAGGGTGAGTCTGACAGCAGTTGTTTATTATCAGACAGCTTTTCTTCTAAAATTTCAATGAATTCACAGGCTTTAATGCGGTAATACTCTTCAGGATACTCAAGGTGTCTATCAGCATACTTGTATTTGTCTAGCCAAGGTTTAAATTGAAAATCATTCAATTCAATCAGATCAATTGCTGCTTTATCGGTTATAGAGCAGACTAAGCTTACATAAGCACTGTTGCATAAATATTCAGTATCAGCACAAGAATAATGACTTAATACATACTTGAAGATATCAATGCTTTCGTCTAATACTTTAGGACGATTAATTTGCGGATCATTCAGTACTAATACTGGTACTGTGCCTTTTGGCGACAGCTTTAGCATTTCTGCAGGTTTATTACGTAACTCAATTTCTCTTAATTCAGGATTTAACGAACTTAAATGCAAGCCTATACGCGCTCTCATCGCATAAGGGCAGCGCCTGAAGGTATAAAGAATAGCGGAAGACATATATAACTAGACCTTGTTATCGTGAAGTAAACAATGAGTGAGCTTATTCTATGTTTTTTATCTGTGGGTGTGTGAACTTTTTGCTTAGGTTGTCGGTTGGTTTTGCGGGTTTGTTGAAACATATGTGTTTACTGACACGAACTGAAGACGCTGCATTACGCCTAGCTATGGTTGTGTGATTAAGTTACAATTTCGCGCCATAATTTGAGGTTGATCACTCTTTTGTGCTTAATCGTTATTAATTGCACTGGAAATTAAGTTCCAGCTAGCGGAGATATTCATGTCACAAGTTGTCGTTTGCGCGTTATATAAGTTTGTTGCTTTACCGCATTTTGAATCAATAAAAGCGCCATTATTAGCCCATATGGAGCAACAAGAAATTAAAGGCACTTTATTACTGGCCAGTGAAGGTATTAACGGCACAGTAGCAGGCTCGCAACAAAGTATTGATAGCCTGTTAGCCTGGTTGGCGTCACAAGATGGCTTAAATGAAATTGTGTATAAATTATCCTTTGACGACAACATGCCATTTTACCGCACCAAAGTGAAACTCAAGAAAGAAATTGTCACTATGGGGGTTGAAGGGATTGATCCAAGGGAAGTGGTAGGGACATACGTTAAACCAAAAGATTGGAACAAACTGATCTCAGATCCTGAGGTGTTATTAGTCGATACCCGTAACGATTATGAAGTACAAATCGGCACCTTCAAAAATGCAGTTAACCCTGTAACTGAAACCTTCAGAGAGTTTCCTCAATACGTCAAAGAAAACCTCGATCCAACTAAGCACAAAAAAGTCGCCATGTTCTGTACCGGTGGCATTCGCTGTGAAAAATCCACCGCTTACCTTAAAGAGCAGGGTTTTGATGAGGTGTATCACCTTGAAGGCGGGATTTTAAAATACCTTGAAGAAGTGAACCAAGAGCAAAGCCTGTGGCAAGGTGAGTGTTTTGTATTTGATAATCGGGTGGCGGTAAATCATGATTTAGATAAAGGTATTTACGATCAATGTAATGCTTGCCGCATGCCAATCACACAAGAAGAAATGCAGACCCCAGCTTTTGTTCAAGGCGTCAGTTGTCCACACTGTATCGATAAAATTTCAGATGAGCAGCGTCAACGTTTTATTGAACGTGAAAGACAGGTTCAACTGGCTAAACAGCGTGGCGAAGCCCATATAGGTAGTGAAGTTAAACAAGTTATTCAGCAAAGACGTCAACATAAAGAAAGCGTGAAGCTAGCCCAAAATGAAGCTAAAGAATTAGAGTCACTAAAGGTCGATTAAGCCAGTTTGATGAAAGCATCCATTGTCATGTGGGTGCTTTTTTGTATTGATTTTAGCTTTTTGAGGCCGATGTTATTTTTACTGTGCCTAAACAAGTCATTATTATAAATGAAACAGGTTGCTGGATTTAGCAGCGAAAGATTTGTTATTGCTAAAGTGAATAACAAATCTTAATCAGCTTATGTTATTTTTAGCATTGATCTAGAAATATAAAGTTGGAAGTTAATGTTTATTGGTTTTGATTACGGCAGTGCAAACTGCTCAGTGGGTATCGAGCAAGATGGTCAGGTGACACTTATTCCGATTAATGGTGATAGTTGTTTCTTATCTTCAACCTTATATGCCATGGATAGAGAACTTATCGCTGAAGCTGTTTATCACCGCATTGCGGATGAGTTAAAACCACAATATGGCCACTTGCGTTCATCGCAATTAAGCCGCGCCAGACAAGTCCGCCATGAGTTGGATATTTACCCAGACGAGCAAGTGGTATTTGTTGGTCCAGAAGCAATTGAAGCCTATTTGGAATTACCCGATGAAGGTTTTTACGTCCGGTCACCAAAATCATTTTTAGGCGCTAGTGGTTTAAGGGTCGATCAAGTGGCGTTATTTGAAGATATTGTCACCTTAATGATGCTTGAAGTGATGTCTCGGGCTAAAGCAGTAATTAAAGAGCCGATCACCAAGGCTGTCATTGGCCGACCTGTTAACTTTCAAGGTGTTGGCGGTGAGGAAAGTAATCAGCAAGCACAAGCTATTTTAGAAACAGCGGCTAAAAGAGCAGGCTTTGAACAAGTAAGCTTTTTATTTGAACCTATGGCTGCTGCGATGGATTATGAAGCGTCAATGACGTCCCACAAAACCGTACTAGTGGTTGATGTTGGCGGCGGTACCACCGATTGCTCTATGGTAAAAATGGGCCCAGAGTTACAACATAAAACCGATCGTAGTGATGATGTGCTTGGCCATAGTGGTCAGCGTGTTGGCGGTAACGATCTTGATATTGCCGTTGCCATGAACTGTTTTATGCCGCATTTAGGCCTAGGCTCTACATTAAAAAATAACCTTACAGTACCGCGACAACCATTTTGGAATGGCGTTGCTGTTAATGACATTAGTGCTCAGCGAGAATTTGGCTCTATTGCGACGGCTAAATTAATTGACGAACTCATTAAAGATGCCGAGCAACCAGCGCTTCTTAAACGACTTAAATCATTACGCTTGCATCAAATGAGCTATCAATTTGTTCGTCAAGCAGAGCAGTGCAAAATTGGCCTGTCACAGCAGACAGATTTTGATACAGATTTATCCTTTATTGAAGCGAACTTTGAGATTAATGTCTTACAGGATGCCTTTGAAGCTGCAGTTCAGCAACCTGTTAGCAAATTAATCACTATTATGAAGCAAGCTGTTGAGTCAGCAAGCGCCGAGCCTGATGTGGTTTATGTCACTGGCGGCACCGCAAAAAGTCCGGTGATCCACCAATGTATTTCAAGCCAATTTAGTGAAGCAGAAATTATTGTCGGCGACCATTTTGGCAGTGTAACCAGTGGTTTAGTGCGTTGGGCGGGTAAAGTTTTTCAGCACTAATTTTTTTAGCTGTGATTTAACTGTAAGCATTTAAGCATAAGCCAGTTACAACAGGTGTTATTAATCGTGTTGTAGCCAGTAAGGATAAACATCAATATGGTTCGAGCAATGATTCAAAACACGCCGGTAAATAAAATAACTGCAATGGCATTAGTGCTAGGGACTAGCTTATTAACCATGAGTTGCAGTGACGATGTTGGCAAGGTGAGTTTAGGGATGTTTACCACCAAAGACATTAAACTTAATAAGATGGTTGACCCACTAGTACCTGGGGTAACTTGTCATGTTGCCAGTATCGAAGCGGATTTAAGCTTTTCAGATCCATCCGATTCATCTATTTCATGTCGTCAAACCGGTGAAATTACCTCGCAAATGATCGACGCTATTGATAAGTCGGCATCAGGTGAGATTGTATTTAAAAAGTCTAAAAGTATTTTCTTTAAAACCATGAAAATCAGACGTATTTTAGATGCAGAAAATCAAACTCTGATGTATGTGTCTTATTCGACCAAGGAAACATCGGGTAGTTACAAACACAGCTTATCGACGGTGCCATTATGGGGCACTAAAGCTTATCAACAGCCACAAGCGGCGTACTAGTTTTTAAGCTAACTCACACGATTATTAGCATGAGGAGGGTAAATGGATTGTCCTTATTGTAAACAACAGCTTCATGTTGACGCACTAAAGTGTTGCCATTGCTTAGAATATCTATCTGATCATATTTGTCCAGATTGCCACAGTAGCTTGCCTAAAGATGCTGTGGTGTGCCGCCATTGTCATTATCGATTCAGCCAAATTTCAATCAGTGCGACTGAATTAACCATGGCATTTAAAGCCGAATTATTGGCATCGGTTTTATTTCGATTTAGATTGTTACCCCAAGAAATCGAAACTGATGTGGATAAAATTTGCATCAATGCACCGGGGCTATTTCGTTTGTGGAATAACACCGATGAAGTCCCGTGGAATAAAGTTGCCGGATTTAATTATCGCAGCGGCATTATTTGGGACCGCATCGAAATTGAAACCCGCGGTCAAAAGCCCAGTGTCATTTTGGGCTTGTCAAAGCACAATAGTGAGCAGTTACGAAAATTACTGCAATCTATTGTTAATGCTAATTAATTTTCTACTCGTCACATTATTATTAAGCGTGTTCAGATAATAATGTGACGGGGTTAAAGTGAAAATTGACAAGCCTCTCCATCCATAAGCAATGTTTTAAATTGCCGCTAAAAATGCATCCTTTAAACTGTCGTCTCTACTTCAGGGTGATTTACAGCATCATGTTGCTCTGCTCTACGTAGCATTAGCGCAATCACTTTAGAACACACTAAAGCCACTGCGACCATCACTACCGCCATGATAGTTAACATTTGAAAATAGTCACCATACATGTTTTGGGCGATGTCTTGGGTCAAGACTTGTCCTTTTTCAAGGGCAATATGAGTTGATAGCACTGCGCCCACAATCCCACTTAAAGCGATTGCCACTGAAAATAGGCTAACAGAAAAGTTTTCAATATGTGCGGGGGCAACAGACAAAATAAATGCCACTACCATTGAGCCGACAATCACTTCAGCAAGCGCTTGAAAAAAGTGCACTGCAAAAAAGACTTCAGGTCTAATGGTGACATCTGGGCCGATGTTTGAGATGAAATAGGTTAATATCCCAAATGCGATAGCTGTCATCACAAACGCCACCGACACCTTGGTTGCAGTCGACAGGTTAATGCCTTTTTTCTCTAAGGCAGAAAAAGCCATGGCGACCACAGGACCGCCAACCATACACCAGAGTGGGTTCATCGCCATTGCCGCTTCTGGTTGCAGTGGAATAAAGCCAAACAAATTGCCGCTCAGGGTATTAATGGCAACAATGTTCATTGATGTCATCATTTGTCCGTAATACACGAAAAAGCAGGTCGTTAAAAAAGTGGCAATTAAAATGGTGCCCATTCTAAGTTTTTCTGCGTGACCTACCTGAAACATCAAAGCAATGAAGTAACCAATTGCCATTAAGCCAATGGCATAAACGATATTTTGTCCAATTTCCATATTTGAGAACATGAAAAACACTAGGCCAACCATGGCGAAAGAAATAACAGCAAAGCCAAACCAGGCTTTAATTGATAGTGATTTTTGATCGATAGGTTTTCCTAAAGCTGAAAAAGGCTTTTTGAGCACCACAAGAACGAATAGGGCAACAGCTGCCAATATGGCAGAAAGCATGAAACCGCCAGTAAAACCAATATAAAGAATTAACATCGGGAACAAATACTGCCCAGCAAAGGCGCCAATATTATTGACCGAGTAATTGATTGGGAAACCTTGTTCAAACTCTTTTTGAGAGTTAAATGTTCTTCTATAAAGGCTTGGGTAAGATGGCGACATTAACCCGCGGCCATAACTAGCGAGTGCTATACCAGCCATTGCGGTAGGGACATGTAATGAGGATGCGCCCACGACCAGTAGAATATAACCGGTAACAAATGCAGCATAACTAATGGTGAGTGAGCGATAAGCACCGAGTAATTTATCGGCGATAAAACCGCCTGCAATAGCAAATAATGGCCCGATAGCGGCGAATGCGCCGACAACCATCATGGTCTCGGATTCACCGTAATTGAGTTCTTCTAGAAAAAAGCGCGTAAGGCTGACGAGCACGCCATAAAAAGATAAGCCAAAAAGCATTTGGCAGACCATCATCGACTTGTTGAGTTTATTCCACATTTTTTAGGCCCTGATATTTGTATGTCGCTAACGACAATTGCCCACGAGCACTGTGACTCATGAGAGAAAGGTCGTTGTTCACACCTTGATTGCAGCAAGGGAATTGAGGGAAATTAGCAATTGTTTGATGAACTTCTGAATCGCTTATGTAGGACGCGATCCTACAAAAAGGGCTAAGGATTTTGATGCTGACGATCCAAAGTGATTGGCTTAAAATAGCGTATAGGTTGATTAATTCAGCAGTGACGCCATGGGGGCATTATAAAACAGTCACATAAGCTATTTTCATTGAGATATTTACTGACGATAAATCTGCTTGATGCCATAAAGCCGCACAGCACAGAGCACCTAGGGTATTGAAGCAAGCTTAGATATTTGTTTGATTAAATTATTAGGCTTTACACGTCTGGATGATTTTTCAGCGCATTTTGAACCAGTAAGTAGGCGCGCCAGTAATTAAATATGCCGCCTAATAAAAATAGGATACTGCCCAGCATATATTGCCAAGCAAGAAAGTTGAGAATAAGCAGGTGATCATTTGGCGATTCAAAAGCCCACAGATAAGGGATAGAGGCCATACCATAGAGAACTGAGCCGACAATAAAGGTGATTGCTGTTAGGTTCATCAATTGCAGTAATTGCACCGATTCAGCCTTGATAATCAGTAACACATTGGCTGCAGCGCCAAGCACAAACAATGTGCTGCCAATGATAAACAACCAAGTGCCGAGGATCAGATCATCAACCGCAGGGAAATAAGATATTCGGCCAAAAACAAAACATAGGGTACCCAGCAGATAACTGATACCTGCAAAATATTCTAATTTTAAATCAATCCCGTGGGATAGCTGGCTTTTCCAATGTCGCCTGATCTCAGCCATATCGTGAACATTAACCGCTAAGTAAATCAGTGAAGCGGCAAGAAAAAACCAACCGCCAATATGGGCATATTCAGCCCGACTTGGGAAAAAAAAGAAACTGCCAATAACAAAAAGAATACCGCCGACTTTATAAGCAATTGCGTTGATGGTTTCCCAGCGAAATTGTGCTCTAAGTTCTTTCTTATTTGCAGTTAAATTAAGAATACGTCGACGATTTGAAAATATATGCGGCATGTAAGTTTTGTCTCGGTTCTGGGGGGAAGAGGTTTCTTAAGTTAGTTTTGCTCATAATCTACAAGTACATCAATAAATGTGTTTTACTGACGTTTGTTTAACCTAGGTGCCTAAGCGTCTAAATTAACACTTCGATTTAAAAATTCTGCTACAACTGCCAAAGGATGATAAACCACAGCTGTGAATAAGTGAAATATTCAACTCCACATCAGCCTAATTATAATCGCTAGTTACATTTATTGTTAAAACGAGTTGTCGCGACAAGAGTTGGCGGTTTGGATACAAGAAACCCTTGATAAATGGATAAAACTGGATTGATGTTCGTATTATGCACAATCAAGGTGTCCTAGCAGAGGATGATTGGCACTTAATCGCTTGGAATAATGCCTTAACTTATAGTCCAATATTTTCAGAAAATATAGTAGATAAATTTTCGCAAATTAGTAGTGAAACCTTTCTAATCATCGGCACTAGGGATAGAACAGGCCCTGGCCGAGGTTGGTTAAAAAAAGGTGTTAATAGAAAACTTGGAGATGACCAAAACCTTGGCAAACAAGCTCAGGCAATGATTAAAGGTTCAAGCCTTATTGAGTTGGAAGGTTTAGGTCACATGCCAAAATATGAAAATTATAAAGCTTTTCATGCGGCATTTACTCAAGTGATTGATGAATAGTTTACTTTGTTAATTAGGGTGACTTATCTATTTTAGCCATTCAAAACATTAAAAAGGCCGAACATATTACACTGTTCGGCCTTTTTATTATCGATTATTTGTGTTGTTGATAAGCTCTAAATCAGGGCTTAGCGCTTAGATTCAACCTCGTTATAACGCTCAAATGCTGCGGTTAAGTCGGCTATAAGATCATCGGGATCTTCAAGGCCAATATGTAGGCGAATAAGCGGCTTGCTGGTGTCCCATGTGGTGGCAGTTCTAATTCTATCAATGCCAAAGACACCGAGAATTAAACTTTCATAACCGCCCCAAGAAAAGCCCATTTTGAAGTGACGCATGTTTTCTACAAAAGCGGTCACAGAGGCTAAGTTGCCTTGTTTGAGTACGAATGAGAATAAGCCATTACCGCCACTGAAATCTCGCTGGTAAAACTCATGGCCCGGACAAGTTTCAAACCCAGGGTGGCGCAGGTGATCCACTTCAGGTCTGGTGGCTAACCAATTAGCGACCTTTAAGGCATTTTTGTCATGTTGCGCTAATCTGACGCCTAAGGTGCGTAAACCTCTTGCGGCAAGATAAACATCATCTGGTGAGGTGGTTTGACCCATGATGTAACTGTTTTCACGCAGTTGTTCCCAGCAGGCTTCATTAGCGGTTGCTGTGCCCATCATCACATCAGAGTGACCAACAATGTATTTAGTGGCAGCTTGAATTGAAATATCAACGCCCATCTCAAATGGACGACAATTAATTGGGGATGCCCAAGTGTTATCGAGCATGACGACCATATCATGTTCGTGTGCGATACGACTTAAAGTGGGAACATCTTGAATTTCCATGGTAATAGAGCCTGGAGATTCAAGGAATAACACCTTGGTATTGGGTTTAATCAGCGCTTTAATCCCTTCGCCAATTAACGGGTCGTAATAGGTGGTTTCAATGCCAAAGCCAGCTAATAGCTTATTACATAAATCGCGGGTGGGTTCGTAAGCATTATCAACCATTAATAAATGGTCACCACTTTTTAAAAATGACAATAACGCGCTGCTTATTGCTCCCGCGCCTGACGGATACAAAGCGGTGCCTACGCCACCTTCAAGTTCACTGATGGCTTGCTGAAATGAAAAATGCGTTGGGGTGCCACGGCGACCATAAAACATTTCGCCATTGGTTTTATTTTTAATGGCAAAACGCATGTCATCCATGGTGTCAAAGACTACGGTTGAGGCGCGAAATACCGGTGGGTTAATAATCCCTTTGGTGTATTTTTTGTCTCTGCCGACACTGACGATTTGCGTGGCTAATTTGTCTTGCTGATTGCTCATAGATTCATTCCCAACTGGCACAACGGACGTTATGAATTATTGTTTTAGCCATCCTAACATCTATACGGCTAAAATAAAGGTTATTTTGAGTCTGCTAAGGGGAATATCAGCACGAACTTAACCCCACTGCCATCGGCTAGATTCTCAGCCTTAATGCTGCCTTGGTGAAACTCAGTCACTAATCTTGCAATGTACAAACCTAGCCCTAGATGCGGCTTGGCTTGCACGCCTTGTGGACGTATTGACACCATAGATTCAAAGATTTGCGCTGTCATGTCTGCAGGCAATAATGGCCCTTGGTTAGCCAGTTCGATAATCGCAGTTTTAGCGGTGCGTTTAAGTGTCAGCCTAATAGGATCATCAGTACTGAACTCAATGGCGTTATTAATCAGTTTATCCATCAGCTGCGCTATGTATTCAGGTACACCGAACATGATCATTGGGCCATCATCAATGTCTAGGGTAAATTGAGTTTCAGGGTAGGTATATTGATAACCTTGCATGCAGCCGCTAATGACTTCTGTTAAAGAAAACTGGCTTTGCTCTGCATGGGATAAGCTGGCCTCTAAGCGGGTTGCTTCACTTAAGTTATTTAAGATTAAATGCAAACGGCTGACACCTTCTTGAGCGCGAGCGACGTATTTTTCACTGGCGGGCTCAAGTTGTTGCAAGCTTAAATGCTCAAGGGATGAACGCACTACGGCAACTGGGGTACGTAGTTCGTGTGACAGCCTTGATGACATGTTCTCTAAGTAGTGGGTGTATTGACCTAAACGGCCAACAATATTGGCAAAGCTGCGAGATAAATCGCCAATTTCATCACGGGTTTTAGAGGGGACAATTTGCTGTCTCACTCGGCCTTGGCTATCGATCGCTTGTTCAGATTGATCTCTGAGTTTGCGAATGCGGCTTGAAATGCTGGATGCAAAGATAAACAGCGCCAAGGTGCCCATACTCATGATGGTTAAGATGACATTAAACAGTTTTTCTAGCGCGCGGTTACGCAGGGTTCGAATTCCGTGGGTGGTTTCTTCTGCAATGACGGCGCCCATGACTTTATCATCAATCCAGATAGGACTGGCCGCGGCTAATACCACAGCTTTACTATCAGGGGTTAAGCGCCAGGTTGAGCCTTGTTTTCCATTAAGGGCTTGTTGAATATGACTGCCACTTAACTCGGTTGAGTCTTGCAATGAATCGACAAAATCCTTCGGCGGTTTAGTGAGGATTTTATAATATAGCGGCAATAGGTAATCAGTTTTAAATTGTCCCCAAATGCTTGGCTCACGGGTGTCATCTAAGCTTGATGACCAAAGATTATTGCTGGCGCGAATGTCACCCGATTTAGCTAATACCCGGCCATGATTATCAACCACCCAAATACGCGAGCTGTTATGACTCATACCTTTGATAATATTTTCAATTTCAGGTGATGGCACTAACACTGTGCCTAAATGCGCCACAGAATCGATAGCTGAGGTACCGATAATAGTATTCACTGTACGGGTTTGACTGTCATCAACATTGTAAATGGCGAACCCGAGTTTACTGCCTAGCATATTTAGCGGCATTCTAAATTCAATGTTATAACCACTATCGGTGGCAAGCCATTGTCCTTGAATGCGAATTTCTGGTGTTACGGGCATTGATTGAGTTGGATCTTGTGGCAGCTCAAAGGCACTTAACCAACCGTCTTGAGTGTTGGCGACAATATAACGCTTAAATTGGCCATCAGGTGTTTGAGTGGCAATCACTAAATGATCGTTTTTATCTACCCGTAAGCTATTTTTACTACGATAGACCAGATGCTTATCGGCAACCTCAAAAAATCCATATAAATAGCCGGCGTATTTACCCACCATGTGACTAAAGTGAATATCAACGACTTGGTTTTCATTACGATTAAAAATCACGTGATCAGTGCCATAATTGATCACTCTATGCTGATATTGCTGCCAATCAGTCAGTTTACCATCAAGTTGAATTGGCCCCGAAAGTGGATAGGCGTATAAGTCGCGGCCTTTTTCAACCTGACTTAAAAAACTGGCTTGGTGATTAAACAGTTTCGGGCGTTCATGCAATGCGGTGGCTAAGGCTTGAGTGGTGCCCACCAAGGTTTTTTCTTGGCCGTGGCGCAGGTATTTTTCCATTTCCCACACGTATTCATAGCCAAGCCAAGGTAAGCACAGCAAAAATAGCGATAAGATAACGACTTTAGCGCGCAGCCCTATGGGAATATTAAACATTAACTGACACTGTCCCAGCGGTAACCCATGCCATACACGGTATCGATGCAATTAAAGTCTTTATCTGCGCTTAAAAACTTTTTACGAATACGTTTAACGTGGGAGGTAATGGTACTGTCATCGACAAATATTTTAGCTTCTTGCATTAAGTCTTGGCGACTTCGCACATGACCTGGATGTTTTGCCATCGCGTGCACCATCCAAAACTCTGTCACGGTCAACTCTATAGGTTGCTGCTGCCAGTACACCTGAATACGGTTGCCATCAATGGTGAGCTTGCCGTGTTCAATCAGGTTATCTTCAACGATGGCTGCGCCAATCAGTTCTGAGCGTCTAAATAAAGCGGCAATACGAGCAATTAAGTGCGGAAAGCTGACATCTTTTGATAGGTAATCATCAGCGCCTAATCTAAGGCCGCAAACGGTATCAAAGTCACTGTCTCGGGCGGTTAAAAAGATAATCGGTAAACTGCTAGACATAGATCGCAGCGACTGACATAAGGTAAAGCCGCCATCTATTTCGGTCTCAAGGCCAATATCAATAATGGCTAGGTCAGGTAAACGGGCATTAAAAGCCAACATGGCAGCAGGGCGGTTGGCATAACCCTGCACGCTATAGCCTTGTTGTTGCAGTAACTCTTTATAGTTTTCTCTAATGGCTACTTCATCTTCTACAATCGCAATTCTTTTCATATCACCATCTTTGTTTTGTCTTATATGGCTGACTATACATTATTTTTATGGCCAAAAAAGCGCTCCCTAGCAATTGCCATATTGTTGCCACATTTCATCGCTACATTGCCACTTTTACGCCCCTTAATTGCCATTTCAATGCTGTTTAATAGTTTCATCGAATGAGCAAACGCACTTCATTCAAATTTAATTATTAATCTGAAATAAAGGACAACACCATGAAAAAGCAATTAATCGCCATCGCAATCATCAGCAGTTTATCGATCGCCAACATCACTCACTTACACGCAGAAGAAATGAAACCAGCGATTGATTCAACCATTGATTCAAGTGATGTTTTAGCACAAACACCAGAAAGAGAGCACACAGAAGAGTTAGTCGGCTTGTCATCTGGGGCCATATTAGGCGCTGTGGTAGGCGGACCTGTTGGCGCCATCGTTGGCAGCTTTGTTGGGGTACTTATTGGTAAGACTGTGGGTGATGATTCTGAGATTGAAACTCAAAATGAGTTACTCGCCAAGCAACAACAGGCACTCGAGCTGCAAACTTATGAACTTACGGCGCTACATGAAAAGCAACAGTCTTTGGCGGAGGTCAATGATGAATATATACAAGTGCAGACGCAATTAGCCGATTTGCGCCATGCTCAAGAGCAAAAAATGCAAGAGCTGGCCATCGGGCTAAATGTGCAATTCAAAACCGGCTCAGCGACTATCGAGCCTCATTTTGAACAACAACTCGATGATGTTGCTTATGTGATGGCATTATCACCAGATTTAATGTTGGATTTAACCGGTTACGCTGACCGCCGCGGTGACAGTAAATTTAACCAAGCACTATCAGAGCAGCGTTTAATAGCAGTGACCAAGTATTTGGCTAATCAAGGCATAGCTGATGAACGCTTACATGCCAAAGCCTATGGCGCGACAGCGCCTTTACATGAGCAACAAAATTTTGAAAACGACTTTTTTGATCGCCGCGTGACTTTAAAAATTATCCCTGTGGGTGAAGCTTTAGCCGCTAATTAATATGACGAAAATTCAGTGTAAACCTTGGACTGGTGAGAATGCTGGTTTTGAGGTTTACGCTAATTTCATGGAGAGAAAACAATGAATATTAGTGTTAATCGTCATAGGGTGCATTACCTTTGCTCGAGCTTAATTTTACTGGGTTTAGTGATTTTGAATGTGCTATTTCCAGTATATGCAATGCCAACAAGTAAAGCAGATGGGCGCTCTGCTGAGATAACCCAGGGTGTGCTTGAATATATACAAGAGGGTGAAATCCACTATAGCTTGCCTTTATCCACCGATGTGTCAATGAAAGTATCTGGCTGGGTTAATCGCGTTAAGGTTAAGCAAACCTTTACCAATAACACCCAAGGCTTTATAAACGGTAAGTATCATTTTCCGTTATCCCACAATGGAGCGGTGGATCAAATGCGGTTAGTCATTGGCGAGCGTATTATTGAAGGCGAAGTACAACCAAAATTACAAGCCAAAGCCACCTTTGAAAAAGCCAAAGCTGCAGGTAAACGTGCCAGTTTAGTGAGTCAGCAAAGGGTGAATATTTTTACCACAGAAGTGGCGAATTTAGCCCCTAACGAGACTTTAACTGTTGAGATAAGTTATCAAGAAAAACTTAATTATAAAGAGGGTCAGTTTAGTTTACGGTTTCCAATGACCATTACGCCGCGTTATTCGCCAACAGCTTTATCAGAGCAAGTTTTAGTCGGTAATAGTGCTAGCAGTCAGAGTTCTAGTGAAAGTCCTAGTCGGCAACAGCGCCATAACCATTTGGGCATATTTGATTCTATTGCTGAAATGCTACCTGAGATGCTAACCGGCTTTAATTTGAATAACTTTGCAGAAGGGGCTGTAACTGATGATGCCTCTTCGGATTCTGCTGGTAATATCATGGTTAATATTAATGTCGAATTAAATACAGGTTTTGAACTTGGTGCGGTAACCAGTCCGTATCACAAAATTAAAGCAGCGCCAGTGGTAGGCAAGCAACAATGGATGGTAGAACTTGATCGCGCTGTGGTCGCCAATCAAGATTTTGTATTGAATTGGAAGCCTGTTGATGCAGCTAAATCGCATGCTGCAAATCATGCTGAAGTTGCGTTGCCGCTGCCATCAATGTTCATTCAACAAGGATTAACTCATCAATCAGCTGAACTTAGGTCAGCTAAAAATAGTATCAACAATCAAGATTATTACGGCTTAGTGATGTTAACGCCGCCACAAGTTAAAACGTATAACGGGGTCACTCCTCGGGAGTTAATCTTGGTTATTGATACCTCTGGCTCTATGGAAGGGGACTCTATAGTGCAGGCCAAACAGGCTTTACTGTCTGCGCTTGCAGGTTTAAGAACGAAAGATAAGTTTAATATTATTGGATTTAATCATCAGTTAACAAAACTATCTGCATCATCTTTGAAAGTTAACAGCCGTAATATTGCTAAAGCCAATCAATTTGTCCAAGGATTACAAGCCAATGGCGGCACTGAAATTAGCATGGCGCTTTCTGCCTCTTTGCTAATTCAAGATCAAAGCAATCAAATCGGGAGTGAAAACGCGCTACGTCAGGTGATATTTATTACAGACGGCGCGGTGGCTAACGAGCAAGGTTTATTTAAGCAAATAGAAGCCGACTTAGGTCAAAGTCGATTATTCACTGTCGGGATAGGCTCGGCCCCGAATACGCACTTTATGGAGCGCGCAGCCATGTTTGGCCGTGGCATTTACACCTACATTGGTAAAACGGCTGAGGTAAAACAAAAAATCGAAGGGTTACTGCAAAAGATTGAGCAACCAGTGGCAACAGATGTAAAAGTCACTTATCAAGACGGCACAATTCCTGATCATTGGCCTGTAAGAATCCCTGATTTATATACTGATGAACCAATCTTAGTCAGCTTTAAATCTCCGGCATACAATCAGCAAGATATTGTTATATCAGGCGAGACTCAGGGCGAATATTGGCAACTACAGATACCTAATCCACACCAGACTCGTCATTTAGATAATTCAGACATTGAGGCCCCAGGGTTAGATCTTATCTGGGCTAATGCGCAAATCAATGCCATTGAAGCCACCCAAACTAGGGCGAACAGTGAAAGAATAAAACAGCAAGTTAAAGCATTAGGAATGAAGTATCACCTGGTGACTTCACAAACAAGTCTAGTGGCGGTCGATAAAACCCCAGTTAATTTTACCCCTGAATTTAACGCTGATTATCAAGTAAAGCCACATTTACCAAAGGGATTACAAAAAGCAGGTGTCTTACCGCAAACAGCAACATCGAGCCGTTTGAATATACTCATTGGATTAAGCTTTTTATTGATTGCGCTTTTGCATGGACTTTGGCTTAAGCAGTGTCTTCCTGGTCAGCGGTTAACCATACCTAAGCATAAATAAGGAGCGCTGCGTTGATAAGTTTAAAAATGCTCATCCCTGGTTGTTTAGCCGTCTTAGGAGTCAGTTTTTTATCACATGGAGCCTATATGCAAGTTAAAGCGAATTTTGCGCAATATTTAATTGAGCAAGCATGGAATAAAACCTTGCAAGACCAAACACCCCATAAGCCTTGGAGCTGGGCTGATACGCATCCAGTTGGCAAGTTAATGCTTTATGCAGATAAAGAAACAGATGTTTATCCTGTAGGAGATCCTATGTTTGTGCTAGCGGGGGCTTCGGGCCGAAATTTGGCGTTTGGCCCAAGCTTGATGCTTAAAGGTGCAGGGGTTGGAGAGGTTGGTAATACAATCATTGCTGGCCACAGAGACACCCATTTTTCACACTTAAAAAATGTTAAAAAAGGCGACATCGTAGAATTAGAAACCGCAATTGGGCAAATACAAAGTTACTTAATAACCGGCATCGATATAGTACATGAAACGCAAACAGAGATACTCGATATGACGGCGGATAATCAGCTAACATTGATAACCTGTTACCCGTTTGAAGACTTGTCTGCAAGCAGTGATTACCGTTACGTGGTAACGGCAAAACAAGTAAATCACAGTTAGTTGTTTTAATTGGACGGTTTAATTTAACTCGCTACTTAATCGCTTTAACTATATAGGCATGACTCTATTACGCCCTAATCTTTTTGCTTGATATAACAACTGGTCAGCAGCCTCAATTAGCTGACTAGTTGTTTGATTTTCTTGCCACTGCACCACACCAAATGACGCATTGACATTATCAATTCGAGTGTCACTGCGCCTGTCTTTGACCCTGAGTTTTTCAATGGAGCGTCTCATGGCTTCGGCTAATTGTCTGGCGATCCTTAATTGGCTATTTGGGACGATAATGGCAAACTCTTCACCGCCAAAACGGTATAACTTTACCCCTTCTCGACAAGATTCCTGTAGCCGTTTGGCTACCACTCTAAGTACTAAGTCCCCAAGCTGGTGGCCATAAGTATCATTAAATAGTTTAAAGTTATCAATGTCAGCCATAATCAAGCAGCAGCCTTGGGGCGATTGTGCAATAACCGCATTAATATCGTCATTAAAGGCGCGACGATTTAACGTTTCGGTGAGTGCATCATACAAAACATCTTTTTCTGTTTTAGCCAGCTTTTGTTTTAAAATATTAATCTCGGACTGCGCTTTATTGAGTTGTTCAGTAAAACTCTTGCTACTTGATTGAATACGCGAAGATTCTTTAACCATACTGCGCACCACAGTGACCAATTGTTCCAGTGAAAAATCTTGGTTTTCAAACTCAGTTAATTTACGGACATTTTTTTGTATTTGAGATTGAAAAGTACGGGTGTCATGATGGGTATCTTTGATTGATTGAGATAACTCGCACACCATAGCATCAAGATTTTGACGCATAGTTCTGACATCTAACTCAACAGGATCGGCGATATGTTCTCGATACAGTAACTCACTTGAAACGGGTGAATATTGTTGATTTAGCTTAATATTTTCATCAAGTGCCAGATTTAGCTTAGGATTGGTTTCGCTAACATAGGCATACCAAAGTGCATAATTGGTTGGTGTTGTTGGAATGCTGTGTTTTAGCATTAAAGGTACGGCTTTTTTTAGATGAAGCGCGGCCGTTTTCAATAAATCGTTAGACATTCAATCCCTCAACAAAATAGGTAATAAAGCGAATGAACCAATTAGGTTTATCAATGAAATATAACAATTAATTAATGTGATAGATATTTTGTTAGTAAGTTTTTTGATAAACAGGCAAACCTTAAATAAAGTTTGCCCGTTTATTGATTGAAGATAAGATATTTTGCCGTGATTAAAAATGTAGTTGTTTAAAAGCGGTAGGACACTGCAAACATAGGGCCGGTGAAACCATAGTTTATGTTGTAATCTAGGGTACGATATTCTTCATCTAAAATACTTCTAGATTGTTCAATATCAACATCGACATCATAATAGTTATACGCCAGTGCTAATTGCCAGTTATCGCTAATTTTTGCCTGCACGCCAGCCCTGATGTCGATTAACGAACCTTTAAAATTATCATATTTGATCGCAAAATATTGAACATGGGCGCCAAATGTCCAACCAGGATAAAATTCATAGTTACCATATAAGCCGATATTAGGCAGAGGCGCAGTGATTGCGTTATCAACAACTTTTGGAGTAAAGGTCGTCGTATCACACAAACTATTGGGGTCACTGTGACCTTCACATAAACTAATATTGCCTTCGAAAATGGTTTCAACAAACATGGTGTGAATACCAATCGATGCGCCGACAAAATATTGTTCACCTTGCCAAATATCATAACCATAACCTAAACGGAGGATATCGATATTTAACGTGGTGGAAATAGTGGCACTACCATCAATAAGGTAATTCTGATCATTATCGCCAAATTCAGGGATTTCAATATCAAACCCCAGTTGTGGGGTTTCAGCATCTCGATGTAGAGATTTCCAATCAAGGTAAATATTATGACGGTCTTTGAAGTGATAGCGGAATTCGAAAAAAGGTAGAAATTGATCTTCTGTTAAAAGTAAGTCGTCTTCAAAATCAAGCAAATAGTAATTACCTGTATCTCTGGCACTTTTAACTAACATGGTGGAATCTGTATTGGCATAAAAAGCCCCGAGAGTAAATTTATACTCGTCAGCAGACACACTGTTAGATATACATAGGGCTGTCAATAGACCGATAGGGACTCGCTTTAACATTATTTCTCCGCACTCTATGGGGCTCATTTGGGGTAATAAATGAGGGTCGTGCATTATTATTTTTTTAGTTTTACTAGGCTAATATCTTAGCGCTGAAATATATTAGCATTATGTAAGCAAATGTGAAGTTTTTGTTGCTAAAGCGGTGGTTTTTTTGATCTAGTACAGGTTAACTAGCGTATTGGGCTAAAAACAAACGAAAGTCGCATTAAACCAGCTTGTTTAATGCGCATTTATAACCATACCTGATAATAACTACATCGTAGAGGGGCGCAGAATTGCTGTGGCTGATTGACAAGATTAAAAAGTAAAAGAGACTAATTCAGCACATAGGCATTAATCAAAATACATGCCCAAGTGATCCCACATAGGGCTAGGCTCATAAATACTGCTGCAGAGGCAGTATCTTTGGCTTGGCCACTTAAGGGATGAATTTCATCACTAATGCGATCCACTACAGCTTCAATTGCAGAGTTAACTAATTCGGTGATCAGAACAATAAATAAAGTCATGATTAACAGCAACTTTTCAATAAGGCTGACATCGACCATAATAGCCACTGGCAGTAAAATCCCCGCTAAAATCAGTTCTTGTCTGAATGCTGCTTCGTTAACCCATGCACTTTTAAGCCCTTTAAATGAAAAACCTGTCGCACGTAAGACACGTTTTAATCCATGATTGTTTTCAGGTTTCATATTGGCTGACTTAGTCCCTAAATGGTTTGGTGGATGATGGTCCAATTGATGACAAAAGTAGCCAAACATTGGCTAACTTATGGCAGTTTATTGATCATGCACTAAAATTGCTAATCAATTTGTTTAATTATTAGTTTACTTTTACGGCAACAGGATGTTGTTCCAAATACCAGCAAGGATGCAGCTATGTCTATTTTTTTATCAAAAACTATTGCTACGCCAGTGTCAGCTCTGTCGTTGATAGTAATTATATTGGCTGATTTTATAAGGCGTAATATATCAATCATCATGACAGTATTGAGTCTCTTTGCGCCCCCCATATTGTTTGCTGCAGATAAGCCAGCAATCCAACTTGCTACCAAAATCACTGAAGGAATTGATATTAATCAATATTATGTCAGTGAAAAGTTAGATGGTGTACGTGGTTATTGGACTGGGGACAAAATGCTTTCACGTTCAGGTCGAGAGTTCATTTTACCGCAATGGTTCGTGGCAGATTTTCCCAAGCAGGTTTTAGAAGGGGAGTTATGGCTAGGAAGAGCAAGCTTTGAAGCCATGTCAGGGCTTGCACGAAAAAATATCCCAGACAGTGAAATGTGGCGGCAAGTGAAGTTTATGCTGTTTGACTTACCTGAACATGGGGGCATTTTTCGTGACAGATACATAGCACTGCAACAGCTGGCCAAGCAGTCTAAATATCTGCAAGTCATACCCCAAGAAACGATAACCTCTGACACCATGCTGTATAAAAAACTGCATTTAGTCGTGAGTGCCCAAGGTGAAGGGCTAATGCTTCATCGCAAGCAAGCTTTTTATAAAGTAGGTCGCAGCCAAGATATTATGAAATTAAAACCCAAATATGATGCTGAAGCCATTGTTATTAAGCATATTGAAGGCAAGGGGAAATATACCGGTATGCTAGGGGCAATAGTTGTCAGCATGCCCGATGGGCTTGAGTTTAAAATCGGTAGCGGCTTTAGCGATGAACAAAGGCGTAAGCCGCCCCAAATAGGCGCAACGATAACTTATCAGTACTTAGGTCTAACCAAAAATGGTGTGCCACGATTCGCTCATTTTTTAAAAGAAAGACCTAAAATGTGATAGACATAAAAACAATTTTTAATACGCTGAAAAAGGAACTTATGTGAATACAATTAACTCGGTACTATTCGTATGCCTAGGTAACATCTGCCGCTCACCTAGCGCTGAAGCTGTGTTTCGTAGTAAAGCGGCTGAATATGGCTTAGTCATCGAGATTGCCTCTGCTGGCACCTTAGCTTACCACCAAGGTAATGCGCCCGATCCGCGCGCGATTAAAGCGGGCAATGCCAGAGGCTTAGACTTTTCAGGCATGTATGCAAGGCAAATCGCTCAGGCTGATTTTGAAAAATTTGATTTAATACTGGCTGCAGATAATTTTAACTTAAAGGACTTGCAGGCAATATGCCCGCAAGAACATCAACATAAGCTTAAATTAATGCTTAGTTATATGAGTGACGATATAGCTGATTTTGATGAACTGAGTATGGATAAGTTTTCCCTTGAGCAAGTGAATCATGCCAAGGAAGTTCCTGACCCTTACTATGGCGGCGCTAATGGTTTTGAAACGGTTTTGGACTTACTGGAGTCTAGCCTTGATAATTTAGCAAAGCAGATAGCGAAAAACCGTTAATATTATCTATACATATTCGCTCTTTAACGGGTAAAAACAATAAAGGCTTAGCATTGCTGCTAAGCCTTTATTTTAAATATGTCGTTTATCAAACACATTGCAGATAAGCTGGATGTTTTTGTTAAAGCCTTATTCGCCTTGGTGACGTTTACCTGATCGTTTCAGATTTTCTTGCTCTAATTTCTGCTGCTTAATAGCTTCTTTTTCAGCCAACACTCTAGCGACTTCTTCTTTCTCGATTTCGGCCATTTCAGGGGTTTCAAGGGTAAGTAGCCCTGTTTTGCCAGAGCGGAATTCATGTAACAGTAATTCTGATGCTTTATGTAAATCGATACGGCCACCAGGTCTTAGTGCTCCGCGCTTACGGCCAATTTCTTCAAGTAATTCAATGTCGGTTTCTGGCAATGATTTAAGCTTATAACGCTCACAAATTTCTTGTGGGTAAGCTTTTAAGAAATATTCAGCAGCAAACATGGCAACGTCTTCATATTCCATTGCGGTGTCTTTAATTGCACCAGTAACAGCAAGGCGGTAGCTACTGGCTTCGTTATCTACTTTAGGCCATAAAATACCCGGCGTATCTGATAGTACGATGCCATTTCGTAAATTAATTCGTTGTTGACGTTTAGTTACAGCTGGCTCATTACCGGTTTTAGCAATGGTTCTACCTGCAAGTGTATTAATGATGGTAGATTTACCAACGTTAGGGATCCCCATGATCATGGTACGAATATCTTTTTCGATTTTGTCTCTGGCAGGTACCAGTTTGCGGCAGATATCAGGAATGTTTTTGACCTGACCAGGTTGTAGTGTGGTGATAGCAGTGGCTTTTACGCCTTGTTCCTGCTCAAGGTACTCAATCCAACGCGCCGTGACTTTTGGATCTGCTAAGTCAGACTTGTTCAGTAGTTTGATACATGGCTTATCGCCCCTTAGCTTAGAAACCATTGGGTTTTCACTACTGTAAGGAATACGGGCATCAAGCACCTCAATAACAAGATCGACTTGAGGCATTGCCTCTTCAATCTCTTTACGAGCTTTATGCATGTGACCTGGATACCATTGAATTGCCATGATTTTGCCTTTTATAAATCTACTACTAACAAAGGGGGCATATTCTACCTTGTTATGAGTAAAAATGATAAAAAAAAGCGCCTATTGGCGCTTTAATATCATTAACGATGTCACTAAATAAGCAGTAGGGTTAAATAACCCCAAGCTCACGCAGTCTTTCCATTAAGTAGCTGTCAGCGGTGTGACGCTCTGACAATACTACTTCTGGATTTGGGTGTAAGAATAGTGGTAATGAAATTCTTGATTTAGTTTTATCACTGCCTTGAGGGTTAATCACCCGATGTGACGTTGAAGGGTAGTAACCTGCTGATGCCTCTTGTAGCATATCACCGATATTGATAATGATATTACCAAAGTCACTGGGTACATCAACCCAGTTACCTTCTTTGGTTTTAACTTGTAGTCCTGGCTCATTGGCAGCAGGTAGTACAGTAATAAGGTTTATGTCCTCATGTGCAGCAGCTCTGATAGCGCCTAACTCTTCATCGCCAAGCATTGGCGGGTAGTGCAGTACTCTTAATAATGTCTTCTGACTATTTTCAATCATTTGTGGTAATGGCATTGAGAATTTGTCAGCAATATCCTTAGGTGCGTACTCTTCAATCCAGCCGAGTAACTCTGCTGCTAGCGCGTTGGCATGTGCATAATAGGCTAAGATATTTTGTTTTAACGATTCAGGAATACGGCCCCAAGGATAAACGTGAAAATATTCTTTGATATCTTTTACGCTATGGCCTTTAGCGGTTTCTGAAATTGAAGCAGGGAAAAATCCATCTTGGGTTTCTGGTTTAAATAGATAATCATTTTTTTGTTCAGATTGAAAAAAGGCATACCACTCTTGATAAATTTTTTCGACCAGTTCTTGACTGACTGGGTGGTTAGAAAGAACGCCAAACCCGGTTTCTCTTAATGAAGCGACAAACTGTTGTGGACAATCTTTTGCGCGGTAATCAATTGTTTCTAGTTTCATATTTTTCTTCTATTGTTTTTATTTGACCCAGCGCGATTCTAACCTTGGTCACACTTTGTCGCAATTTTTTGATGCGAAATATGTCTTGGTCAGTCGAAATAGTGATCTTTATTGTGCATACTGCCATAGTTGTAATACTTGCAGTACAGTAAACCTAATCAAAACAGAAGTAGAGATGGAACTCATGAAGCAGTTAACGGAATTCGAAAAGTATGTGATTGAACAAAAAGGAACTGAGCAACCTTTTAGCGGCGAATACGTCAAACATGATGCCCCAGGGGTGTATTTATGCAAAAAGTGCTTAGCGCCTCTGTATAAAAGTGAGCATAAATTTAATGCTCATTGTGGTTGGCCTGCTTTTGATGATGAAATACCGGGAGCAATTGACCGAACTCCCGATGAAGATGGCCATCGAATCGAAATCACCTGCCGAAAATGTGACGGCCACCTAGGGCATATATTTGAAGGCGAAATGTTAACCGCTAAAAATATCCGTCACTGTGTCAATTCTGTTTCGATGATATTTCAAACGGCAGATGAATTACAAAAAGTAAATAGTAATCAGTTTGCTACTTTTGGCGCGGGCTGTTTTTGGTGCATTGAAGCGGTATTTAATGAGTTAAAGGGAGTGATTGAGGTAACGCCAGGCTACAGTGGCGGTAGTGGTAGCGATGCAAATTATATGGCGGTATGTTCTGGTGATACTGGACATGCTGAAGTTATATTGGTGGAATTTGATCCTAGTATCATTAGTTACCAAAGCTTACTGGCGGTTTTCTTTGCCATTCACAATCCCACCACCTTAAATCAGCAGGGTAATGATAAAGGTCCGCAATACCGTTCAGTTATTTTTACTCATTCAACAGAGCAGGTTGATCAAGCGACCATCGCTATTAGTAAACTAATTCAGCAAGCCATTTGGCCTAAACCTATAGTGACCGAAGTTGCCATGTTCGAAGCTTTTTATCCTGCAGAAAGTGTTCACGAAAATTATTATGCTAATAATGCTGAGCAGCCATATTGTGAGTTAATTATTAAACCAAAATTTGAAATGGCGATGAAACGATTTGAGCAGTTGTTAAAGGACACTGATAAATAATGACTAGCTAAGGTTAGTTTACATCGGCAACAAAAAAGGCGAACTGAGTTCGCCTTTTTTAATGTGTAAACCTAACGATTAAGAGTCTAATGCGTCGTCAGCCACTTTGTAATGGGGATCTTCAATCACATTGACCTCGACTAACGCTCTAGCTTTATGGAGTAAATCTTTACAATCACCGCTCAAATGGCGCAAGTGTAACTTCTTACCGGCAGCAAGATAACGCTCTGCTAAGGTGTCAATTGCATCGAGAGCAGAATGATCTGCAACCCGTGAGTTTTGGAAGTCTACGATAATGTCTTCAGGATCATTCTCTGCGTCAAACAGCTCTAAGAAATTAGATACCGAACCAAAAAATAACGGTCCATTTAATTTGTAAACTTTCCAACCGTTGGCATCAATATTGGTTTCAACATTAATATGTTTGGCATGCTCCCAAGCAAAGACTAATGCAGACACAATAACGCCGACAAATACTGCGAAGGCTAAATCTGTGAACACGGTTACCGTTGTTACTAACACAATGACAAACGCATCATGCTTAGGCACTTTGCCCATGACTTTGAAACTGGCCCATTCAAAGGTACCTAAAACGACAATGAACATAACCCCAACTAATGCAGCTAACGGAATTATTTCAATAAAGGCTGCACCAAATAAGATAAATGCCAATAAAGCGAGTGCTGCAGTGATCCCTGATAATCGTCCACGACCGCCAGAGTTGATGTTAATCATCGATTGTCCAATCATCGCACAGCCACCCATAGCGCCGAAAAAGCCACTGGTAATATTACCAACACCTTGACCAACACATTCTTTGTTACCTTTACCACGGCTGTTAGTCATTTCATCAATAACGGTTAGCGTCAGCAATGATTCAATCAAGCCTACAGCAGCAAGAATACAGGCATAAGGCAGAATGATATAAAGCGTTTCTAGCGTGAATGGGACACTTGGGATAGCAAAGCTTGGCAGGCTACCAGCAATTGTTGCTTGTTCATCGCCGCTCATGGTTTTTAAGAAATCGAGTACATTGCGAGTATCTAAATCTAAGCCTACAACCAATGCCGTTACCGTTAAAATAGCCACCAATGAAGAAGGGATAGCAGTGGTTATTTTGGGTAAGAAGTGAATGATCGCCATAGTTAGTGCCACTAAAGCTAACATAATCATTAGGGGCTCTTGTGCAAGCCATACCATGTTGCCAGCAGCATCTTTTACTTTAAATTGGCCTAATTGTGCAAGGAAAATCACAATGGCTAAGCCATTCACAAAACCTATCATCACAGGATAAGGAACAATACGGATAAATTTACCCAGTTTAAAAATACCGGCAGAAATTTGTATTATCCCTGCCAGTACTACTGCGGCAAATAGGTATTGAACACCATGTTCAACCACCAGTGATACCATAACAACAGCCATCGCGCCGGTAGCGCCAGAAATCATCCCAGGACGGCCACCAATAACAGCAGTAATTAGCCCCATGATGAAGGCTGCGTAAAGTCCTACCATAGGCTCAACTTGTGCGACAAAAGCAAAAGCAACGGCTTCAGGAATAAGCGCGAGTGCAACGGTTAAACCAGATAATATATCTGCTTTGCCGCTACTGGTTTTATGACGTAGTAGATCGAACATTTAACCTCTGAAATCTATTGATGTGTTTGATAATAAAAGTGTGAGCATGTTAACAAAAATGACAAACCTTCTAAACCTGAAATTAAACTTAATTTGTGCTAATTCGTATCGTTAGGGTTTTAGAGAGAATTTTTAAGAGGATAAGCTAAGCTTGATATTTTCGTTAGTAACAGAAAAACTAGATCACAGCTGAGGTTTTATAATCAGGATTAATATCAAGGCTTGATAAGGGCTGGTAGTTTGAACAGTCTCTAAGTTTTTAGTAAAAGTTAAGCATAAAAAAACCACGCTAAGAAGCGTGGTTTTTATTACCATCAAAGGTGAATGCTAACAGTTATGCTTTAGACATATCTGCTGAAGCACTATTGGCCACTTTTGACTTAACGCTATTGGCTTCAGTTTGCGAAGCTTGATACTCGCGGCCTTTTGGCACAGCTTGCTGAGTACGAACCTCTGTTACTGGCTTAGTCGTATCTGACATGACCATAGAGCCGAAGCGGCTAGCGACAGGTGCTTTTTTAACAGCTGGTTCAGCTTTAACTTCGGTTGTTGCGACAGTTGTTGGTGCGACTGCGGCTTTACGTTGTATTGCAACAGGCTTAGTCATAGGTGCAGATGCAACCGTTTTAACTTCAACTTTAGCTGTTTCAGGTTTAACTTCAACCGCTGGCGTTTCAGTTTTCACTTCAACCGCTGGCGTTTCAGTTTTCACTTCAACCGCTGGCGTTTCAGTTTTTACTTCAACTGCTGGCGTTTCAGTTTTAACTTCAACCGCTGGCGTTTCAGTTTTCACTTCAACTGCTGGCGTTTCAGTTTTTACTTCAACTGTTGGCGTTTCAGTTTTAACTTCAACTGCTGGCGTTTCAGTTTTCACTTCAACTGCTGGGGTTTCAGTTTTAACTTCAACCGCTGGGGTTTCAGTTTTAACTTCAACCGCTGGCGTTTCAATTTTAACTTCTACTGCAGGTGTTTCGGCTTTAACTTCGACAGCTGGCGTTTCTACAGTAGGTGCAGCTTTAGCTTCGTTAGCTTGCTCTGCATCAAGTTGTTTTTCTAGCTCATCAACAGATGTAAATACAGCAGGGCTTGACGAGGTATCATCTTCATCACGACGACGACGTTGACCCGCTGCACGAAGGTGGCGAGGGCTACGACGGCTACGGCGCTGTCCTTCACGCTTGTCATCAGCATCTTCATTTACGGTTTCAGAAGCATCTTGAGTTGCAGTGATTTCTTCTGCAGATGTTGTGTTAGCAACAGCGGTTTCAGTAACAGGCGCCTGAACCGGTGCTTGCGCTTCAACTGGCGTTTCAGCTTCTACTTTAATGTCAGTTTCAGTGCTAACGTCTTTAGTCACTGGAACAGTAGCCTTAGCTTCAGATTTAGCTGAATCATTTTTAGTGATAACTTCAGCGTCTTTTCTTGGGCGGCGAGTACGGGCAGGTTTTGAATCCTGTTTGGTCTCTGGCTTAGCTTTAGGTTCAACTGCAACTTCAACCTGTGAAGTGGTGGTTTCCGCTAATTTAGCTTCGTTTTGCTCATTTTCAATTCGCACTTTACGACGCATGTTACGACGTTGACGACGCTCTCTCGCTGCTTCTTGCTTAGGCGATTTCTCAGCATCTTGACGTGGCTTTTCTGTCTTCGCTTTTGGCTCTGCTTTAGTTGGACGCTTATCAAGTTGTTCTTTATTAGCTACATCTCTGTCCGACTTTTTATTGCGCGCTTTATTATCACGACCTTTATTATCAGCGTCGTTGCGAGTATTACGGCGGTTGTCATTTCGAGAATCGTTACGACGACTGTCATTACGAGAGTCGTTACGACGATTACGACGGTTGTTTTGTGCTTCTTTACGGTTCTTATCAGCAGATTTAGTTTCAGTTTTAACTGGCTCTGGTGAGGCGAATAAACCACTAATAGCAGCAACAATTTTTGAGAAGAACCCAGGCTCTGCAGGCGCAGCCGGTTTGGCTACTGCAGCAGGTTTAGCTGCAATTGTAGCTGCTGGCGCCGCTTTAGGGGTACCGAAGCCTTTAATTGCTGGCTGTTGTGCTTCCGCGCGCTCTAATTTGCGAGGCTCGTAAAGTTTTGCAGCAGGCTTTTCAACACGCTTGTAGCTTGACTCAACCACTTCATCATCGCTTCTGAGGCGTGATACGCGGTAATCTGGTGTGGTCATATGTGCATCTGGGATGACATAAACTTCAACTTTATGGCGCTCTTCAGTAATACGAATTGCTTTACGCTTTTCATTTAACAAGAAGGCCGCTACATCGACAGGCACTACTGCTTCTATTTGAGTGGTGTTTTCTTTAATTGCTTCTTCTTCCATTAAGCGAAGAATAGAAAGCGCTAAAGACTCAGTGCTACGAATCGTACCTTGACCGTGACAGCGAGGGCATAAATGGCCAGCTGATTCACCAAGAGAAGGACGAAGACGTTGACGAGACATTTCCATCAGGCCGAAGCGTGAGATGCGACCGAGTTGAACACGGGCACGATCTAAATGAACCGCATCACGCATTCTATTTTCAACTTCACGTTGGTGTCTAACAGGGGTCATATCGATGAAATCGATAACCACTAAACCGCCTAAGTCACGAAGACGTAATTGACGGGCAATTTCATCAGCAGCTTCTAGGTTAGTGTTTAATGCTGTTTCTTCGATATCACCGCCTTTGGTTGCGCGTGCAGAGTTAATATCGATAGAGGTCAACGCTTCAGTTGGGTCAATAACGATTGAACCACCTGAAGGCAAACGTACTTCACGTTGGAAAGCCGACTCGATTTGAGATTCAATTTGGAAGTGAGTAAATAACGGCACTTCTGATTCATAACGCTTAACGCGCTCAACAAAATCTGGTCGAACTAAACCTATGTGCTGTTTAGCTTCTTCAAAAATGCGCGGGTGGTCGATTAGAATTTCACCGACATCACGGCGTAAGTAGTCACGTATTGCGCGAACAATAACGTTACTCTCTTGGTGAATTAAGAAAGGTGCAGGTTTGGTTTGCGCGGCCTCTTGAATTGCATCCCAGTGATGTTGTAAAACTTTCAAGTCCCACTTTAATTCAGCAGCATCTTTACCAACACCTGCAGTTCGAACGATTAAGCCCATACCGTTTGGCACTGATAACTCAGACATTGCCGCTTTAAGTTCAGTACGCTCATCACCTTCAATGCGACGAGAAATACCGCCAGCACGTGGGTTATTAGGCATAAGTACTAAGTAAGAACCTGCAAGACTGATAAAGGTTGTTAGCGCAGCGCCTTTATTACCGCGTTCTTCTTTATCAATTTGAACGATAACTTCTTGACCTTCAGATACCACTTCTTTGATATTTGGACGGCCTTGGAAAGAGTAACCTTTAGGGAAGTATTCGCGAGCAATTTCTTTTAGCGGTAAGAAACCATGGCGATCAGCACCATAGTCAACAAAAGCAGCTTCTAAAGAAGGTTCTACGCGGGTGATAGTACCTTTATAGATATTTGATTTTTTTTGTTCATGGCCTGGGCTTTCGATGTCCAGATCATACAATTGTTGCCCATCAACTAGGGCAACACGCAACTCTTCAGACTGAGTTGCATTAATTAACATACGTTTCATGATGACTTAATTCTTCTAATAAGGTCATCAAACAAAGTAAATTCGCTGCATTACGGGCCTAAAATGGTTATGCACAAAGCCTCGCGGCTGGTTTTTAGGCAAGTTAGGTGCGCATTACTGTAAGACGCATCGCTGCGTGTCGCATCCTATTTATGGCTTATTTTTTAATAATTACAAAAACAAGGAATTGGTTGTTCATTATCAACCAACCCCATAAATTTAATATTTCTTCCGATAATGCCCAAGTCGAATTGGTTTGTTTGATAACAAGCTAAAATTTGTTCGAATTTGGGATGGTATTTTTCAGGAAAACTTTTAAAATAAAGATGACACCGACGGTTTAATTGTAAAAACGAATTATTTCGTTTTGTGATGTTTACAATTTGCAAATCAATGACTTGCTACCAGTCTTGTTCATGAATTCTACTGAAAAAACACCGTAATAAATTGAGTTTGTGAACATTTTATCCACTGTTTATCCTCAATCACAGCGCAAATATAGCAATAATCAATTTAGACAGCAATCAAAACTCTCATTCTTATTGTCCCATCAGGTAGAAACTTAGGTTACAATACGCGCCGTAATAACTTAAGGCGCATCATGAATACAGAAACTCCCACAAAAGTTCAATTGGTCACTATTGATGAAGACCATTTCGAACAACGCATTGACAATTTTCTTCTCACCAAATTGAAAGGTGTACCTAAAAGCATGATTTACCGAATCGTGCGTAAAGGTGAGGTGAGGGTTAATAAAAAAAGAGTGAAGCCAGAATACAAGCTTCAACTTGAAGATGTTGTTCGTATTCCGCCAGTTAGAATTGCGGAAAAAGACAACCGCACAGCGCCGTCTGCAAAACTGTCTAAAGTAAGCCAGTTAGAAAGCAGAATCATTCATGAAGATAATCATCTTATCGTGCTGAACAAACCTGCAGGTATCGCAGTTCATGGTGGTAGCGGTGTCGATTACGGTGTGATTGAAGGATTACGTTCTTTAAGGCCACAGCAAAAATTTTTAGAGCTAGTACATCGTTTAGATAAAGACACCTCTGGCGTGTTGCTTATTGCCAAAAAGCGCAGTGCACTTAAGCATTTGCATGAGCAACTTAGAAACAAAACGATGCAAAAGGATTACCTTGCATTAGTTAGAGGTGATTGGCAGGCAAAAGACAAAGTGGTTAAAGTGCCTTTGCTAAAAATTACCTTAAAATCCGGCGAACGTATTGTTCGTGCCAATCAAGAAGGTAAACCTTCTGAAACACGTTACAAAATTATGCAGCGTTACCAAGGATGTACCTTAGTCAAAGCCAGTCCAGTGACAGGTCGAACTCACCAAATTCGCGTGCATTGTCAATATGCCGGCCATGCTATTGCGTGTGACGACAAATACAGTGAGCAAAAATTTGACGATTCTATGCGGGCTAAAGGTTTAAATCGTTTGTTCTTGCATGCTGCAGAGCTTAAATTTAAACATCCTGACAATGATGAAGTCACCACAGTCAAAGCGCCACTTGATGATGTTTTGTTAGCCACTTTAGATAAATTGACTCGTGCATGAAGCTAAATAATATAAAGCAGTACCAATTAGTGATTTTTGATTGGGATGGCACCTTAATGGATTCAGTCGGTAAAATTGTCGATTGTATGCAAAGCGTGGCGCAATCATTAGCACTTGATATTCCCTCTGAGCAAGCGGTTAGGGATATCATTGGCTTGTCTTTATTACCTGCGTTAGAAAAATTATTTCCTCATCATGGGAATAAGTACGATGAATTAATCGCAGGTTATAAACACTATTACCTTAATGTTAATCTAACACCATCGCCTTTGTTTGACGGCATAGAGCATTTACTTGCACAACTCAAAACCGCTGGTTACACCTTGGCAATTGCCACTGGTAAAAGGCGGGCGGGCTTAGACCGAATGTTGGCTGAAACTGGTTTAGGGCAATATTTTGTCGCGACTCGCTCAGCCGATGAAGCGCATTCGAAACCGCATCCGTCGATGATTTTATCTTTGCTCGAAGAGTTAAATATTAACGCGGATCAAGCGGTGATGATCGGTGATTCAAAACTTGATATTGCGATGGCGAACAATGCTAAGGTAAACAGTATTGCGGTCACCTATGGCGCCCATAGCCTAGAGGATCTGTTAACTGAAGGGCCCACAGCCACAGTTAATCAGCCGAAAGATATTTTATTACATATATAAGCAGAGCCATAATACGCTTTGCTTACTTTTGTAATTCATAAAGCCGATGTTAACCGCATCGGCTTTTTTGTGAGCCAATTACCAGTTGAACTGACAGCTAGCCAAAGCGGCATTGTGCAAGCTAAAGACGGTCTTGTTGAAAATTTAGCATTGTGTAAATATTTTTTAGCATCAAAAAGTTTATAGCACGTTTATATTATGGCGCTTTAATAGCTCGATTAAGCGGATTAATGGCAGACCAATGAGGGTATTAGGGTCATCTCCCTCAAGGCGTTCAAATAAAGCAATACCCAGTCCTTCAGATTTAAAACTACCTGCGCAATATAAAGGCTGCTCTAAATCAACATAACGCTCAATTTCTGCAGTCGTTAATTTTTTAAAGTGCACAGTGAAGGGTTCTACAATGCTATAAGCTTGCTGTGTGACATTATGGATAACACTTAAGCCAGTATAAAAGGTAATAGATTGACCTGAGGCTTGCTTAAGTTGTTTAACTGCGTTTTGTTTGTTTAGTGGTTTACCAATGATTTGTCCATTAATGACGGCCACTTGATCAGAGCCGATGATCACAGCAGGAATATGCGCTTGCTGACAGCTCGTTTGATTAAATAACTCAACACCAGCTTTTGCTTTTAATTGCGCTAAACGCAAAACTAATTGCTGCGCTGTTTCATCTTTAAGCGGCGTTTCATTGGTTTTTGGGCTGACACATTCAAACGGCAGTTGTAATTTTTCTAATAACGCTTTGCGATAAATAGAGGTGGAAGCTAGGATGATTTTAGTGTTCATGGCTCACTATTCGGGGAATTAGACAATTACTTCTATAATACGATAAAAAAGCGACTGAATGGAGTAATTTTAGTCGGATCGCGCTTGTGATCGCGGGCTGTGACAGGTAAAATTTCGCTTCGATCCATTTTAATGTTGGTGTTTAAGTAATGAGTCTATTTTGTTTGGTTAAGTCATTAACCACAATTTGGATAAATTTTCTTTGACTCTAGCGTTTTCAAACTATAATATGCGCGCCTTATGCAAACAGTAAAGATACCAGTATCAATTGATCCTATTCGAACTGCAGCCAGTGGTCTTCGTTATGAAGGCATAGTGCCTGGGGTTCAAAATAAGCGATTAAATGAATTATGTGCTGGCGATTGTTCCGATGTGACAGTGTCGTTAGAATGTGGCGTCGATATTCAGGGGATAGTCTACCTTCGCGGGAAGGCTGTGACGGAGCTCACTCTGCTATGTCAACGTTGTATGACACCATATACCACAAAGGTTACGGTCGACTTCAGCTTTGGTCTTTGTAAGACCCAAGATGAAATCGATGAGCTCCCGGATGCGTATGAGCCGATTGAGTGCAATGAAATTGGTGAAGTTCGTCTACATCAATTGGTTGAAGATGAATTGATAATCGCTATGCCAATTATTCCTATGCATCAGAATGATGATTGCAATTTAGGAACGAGCGACGTAGTTGTAGGCGAGATTGACCCCTCTCATGAGGAGCGTCCAAATCCGTTTGCAGTGTTAGAAAAACTGAAGAGCAAGTAATCTAGGAGACAGGTCAAATGGCTGTACAACAGAATAAAAAATCACGTTCAAAGCGCGGCATGCGCCGTTCACACGATGCATTGAGCACAGCTCAATTATCTGTAGACGCTACTAGCGGTGAATTACATCTACGTCACAATGTGACTGCTGATGGTTTTTACCGCGGTAAAAAGGTTATCAACAAGTAATTGTTGCTAATCTTATGACGAATCTGACGCTCGCGTTAGATGTGATGGGGGGCGATCATGGCCCCCTCGTCACAGTGCCTGCAGCCTTGCAGGCACTGAAATTTAACCCTCAATTATCAATTTATCTAGTCGGTAATCAAGCCGAAATAGACCCATATCTAATTGATATTGAAACGGCTATTCAAGCAAGAATTCAAATTATCCATACCACTGAAGTCATCACTATGTGTGATCGACCAATTCATGCTATCCGTTCTAAAAAACAAAGTTCAATGCGCTTAGCATTAGAATTAGTTAAAGATGGTAAGGCTCAGGCCTGTGTGAGTGCGGGTAATACTGGCGCGTTAATGGCGCTATCAAAGATCTTATTAAAAACCTTGCCCGGTGTAGATAGACCTGCATTAGTCAGTTGTTTACCTGCTATGACAGGTAAACCAGTCTATTTACTCGATCTGGGTGCTAACGTTTCTTGCGATTCTGAAACCTTGTTTCAGTTTGCTGTCATGGGCTCGGTGTTATGTGAAGTTGTGCATAAACGCTCTAGACCAAAAATTGCGTTACTTAACGTCGGTATTGAAGACGTTAAAGGTAACGATCAAGTCCAACAAGCAGCTCAGCACCTGATACACACTTCTCAAGTCAATTACGATGGCTTTATTGAAGGTGATGAGATATTTACCGGCAAAGTCGATGTTATCGTCTGTGACGGCTTTGTTGGCAACATTACATTAAAAACATCTGAAGGTATTGCTAAGTTATTAGTTCATCAATTAAAACATGGATTAACTCAAGGCTTTTTCGTTCGTTTGTTATCAAAATTCCTCGCTCCACGTATCCAAGCTGTACTGAGTAAGATGAACCCCGACCACTACAATGGTGCAAGTCTGATAGGATTGCGCGGAATAGTAGTAAAAAGTCACGGAAATGCTGATGAAGCCGCTTATTTACAAGCAATCAATTTAGCTGCAACGGAAGCAAAACGTCGTTTACCGGAAATGATTAAAGATCGTCTGGAGACGATTCTTTTAGACATCAATAGCTGATCTCATAATATGTATACAAAAATTCTCGGAACTGGTAGTTATCTGCCGGTGCAAGTTCGTAGTAACCACGATCTAGAAAAAATGGTCGACACCTCTGACCAATGGATTGTGGAACGTACGGGTATTTCAGAGCGACGCATCGCTGCTGAATATGAATCTGTGACTACCATGGGTTATCAAGCTGCGCTGAAAGCCTTAGAAATGGCAGGTGTTGAAGCAAGCGAATTAGATATGATTGTCTGTGGTACAACCAGTGCCAATAATGCATTTCCAGCTGCGGCTTGCGAAATACAAAAATTATTAGGCATTCATACTATTCCTGCATTTGATATTGCTGCCGCATGTTCAGGCTTTGTTTATGCATTGTCGGTTGCAGATCAATTTATTAAAACCGGTGCCGCTAAGAAAATATTGGTGGTGGGCGCTGACGTGTTGTCACGCCTGTGCGATCCTGAAGATCGCAGTACCATCATATTATTTGGTGATGGTGCTGGCGCTGCGGTTATTGGCGCCAGTGAGCAACCGGGTATTATTTCAACCCATATTTATGCCGATGGCCGCCAGGGGGATTTGCTAAAGTGCACATTCCCGCCTCGGGCCAGCGAAACATCAGAAGCTGTGAGCTTTATGACCATGAAGGGCAATGATGTCTTTAAGTTTGCGGTGACGCAATTATCCCATGTGGTGACAGAAACCCTGCGAATTAATAATATCGACAAGTCTGAAATTGATTGGTTAGTACCACATCAAGCCAACTTTAGAATTATTAAAGCGACCGCCAAAAAGTTAGATATGAGTTTAGATAAAGTGGTATTAACGCTGGCAAAGCACGGTAATACTTCAGCAGCTTCTGTGCCTATCGCGTTAGATGAGGCAGTAAGAGATGGCCGTATTAAACGCGGACAGCTTATTTTACTTGAAGCATTTGGCGGTGGATTTGCTTGGGGCAGTGCGCTAGTTAGATTCTAGATATCATTGATAAATAGCAGTAGGATATAACGCGATTAATTTATATTTTACAGCTAGCAAAAAATAAAAAGTTGTTTTTCAAAAAAGAATAAAGGTAATAATTATAATGGAAAATATAGCGTTTGTTTTTCCAGGTCAAGGCTCGCAATCAGTTGGTATGCTTGCTGATTTAGCAGCTGATTACCCTGTAGTAACTGAGACATTTGCTCAGGCGAGTGCCGTATTAGGTTACGACTTATGGGCATTGGTGCAAGATGGACCTGCTGAAACTCTAAATGAAACAGATAAAACTCAGCCTGCATTATTAACCGCAAGTGTGGCTATCTGGCGCGTTATCGAAGCAAGTGGCACGATTAAACCTGCTGTTTTAGCAGGCCATAGTTTAGGTGAGTATTCAGCATTAGTGTGTGCTGGCATTATTGCCTTTGAAGATGCGGTAAAATTAGTTGAATTGCGCGGTCAATTAATGCAGCAAGCAGTACCAGCAGGTACCGGTGCTATGTACGCCATTATTGGTTTAGATAATGATGCAATTGCTAAGGCATGTGAAGAGTCAGCAAATGGCGCTGTTGTTAGCCCTGTGAATTTTAATAGTCCTGGCCAAGTAGTTATTGCGGGTGAAAAAGAAGCCACAGAAAGAGCCGCTGGCGCATGTAAAGCTGCTGGCGCTAAAATGGCAGTTGCTTTACCTGTGAGTGTGCCGTCACATTGCGCATTAATGAAACCTGCAGCTGATAAACTGGCACTTGCATTAGAGAATATCAAGTTTAACTCGCCGGTTATTTCTGTGATTAATAACGTTGATGTAGCAAGCCCTAATGATGCAGCTGCAATTAAAGATGCGCTAGTTCGCCAATTATATTGCCCGGTACGTTGGAGTGAGACAGTTGAGTTAATGGCAAGTCAGGGGATTACTGATTTAGCTGAAATTGGCCCTGGTAAAGTATTAACTGGGTTATCAAAAAGAATTAATAAGTCATTAAAAGGGCAAGCAATTAATAATGCAGCCACTTTATCAGCTTTAATCCAATAAGGAATATTCATGAGCATTAGCTTTGATTTAACAGGTAAAGTCGCGTTAGTTACTGGCGCAAGTCGTGGTATTGGCCGTGCCATCAGTGAAACACTGGTAGAAGCAGGCGCTACCGTGATCGGCACTGCAACCAGTGAAAAAGGTGCCGCTGCAATTCAAGATTACCTTGGTGATAACGGCTTTGGTTTAGTATTAAATGTGACTGATAGTGAATCAGTTACACAATTATTTAGCCAGATAAAAGAAAAAGCCGGTGATGTTGATATCTTAGTAAACAATGCTGGTATCACACGTGATAATTTATTAATGCGCATGAAAGATGATGAGTGGCATGATATTCTTGACACTAATTTGACATCACTGTTTAGATTATCCAAACCGGTTATGCGGTCTATGATGAAAAAGCGCAGCGGCCGTATTATTAATATTGGCTCTGTGGTCGGAACCATGGGTAATGCCGGGCAAGTAAACTACTCAGCAGCTAAAGCTGGTTTGATTGGATTTACAAAATCTCTTGCAAGAGAGGTTGCATCTCGTCAAATTACCGTTAATGCTGTTGCCCCTGGATTTATCCAAACAGACATGACAGATGAGCTTAATGAAGAGCAGCAAAAAGCTTTCATGGCGCAAGTTCCAATGGCTCGACTCGGTCAGGCGCAAGAGATTGCCAATGCGGTATTGTTTCTAGCTTCTGACTCTGCAGCTTACATCACTGGTGAAACTTTGCATGTAAACGGCGGAATGTACATGGTCTAAGGACCATAATTGATAACGACTTTTATTGAATCTCGTTTGATATCAAAGTATGATAATTTTCGTGGTTAGACCACGAAAACTAAGCTTGCAATGTCAGCTGGATCGAATAAACTACTCTCAATCTTACGCAAGTGTGTAATTTGAATAGGAAAGAAAACTAATGAGCAACATCGAAGAACGTGTAAAGAAAATCATTATTGAGCAACTTGGCGTTAAGGAAGAAGACGTTAAATCAGCTGCATCATTCGTAGACGATTTAGGTGCAGATTCTCTGGACACTGTTGAATTGGTTATGGCTCTAGAAGAAGAGTTTGACACTGAGATCCCTGATGAAGAAGCTGAAAAGATCACTACTGTTCAAGCAGCGATCGATTACGTTTCAAAAAATCAGTAATCCCTGATTCACTAAAACAGGTGGCATTTATGCCGCCTGTTTTTGTTTGTGGCGTCGAATAAATGTCGACTTAACTCTCTATAAAAGTGAGTTAACCCATCATTTCTTATCATCCGTTTGATCTTTTTCCTTTGATTGGTGGTGGGTTAACAGAATATCTCTTGGCGAATGCCTAATAAAATACAAAGGTGAATGCTGTGTCTAAACGTCGTGTGGTAATTACAGGTTTAGGACTAGTTACTCCAGTGGGTAACGATGTCGAATCTTCTTGGCAATCTTTATTAGCTGGTAAAAGTGGTATTGCACCTATTACCAAATTTGATGCAACTGAATTTAGTACTCGTTTCAGTGGCTCGGTAAAAGACTTCGATGTTGAGCATTATATGTCTCGCAAAGATGCCCGTAAAATGGATTTATTTATCCAATACGGCATGGCTGCAGGTATACAAGCAATGACAGACTCAGGTCTTGATATGGAACAAGAAAATCCAGCGCGAGTTGGCACAGCGATTGGTGCTGGTATGGGCGGAATGCCATTAATTGAGCAAAATCATGCAGCATTGCTTAAAGGTGGCCCTCGAAAAGTGTCGCCATTTTTTGTTCCTAGCACCATTATTAATATGATTTCTGGTCATTTATCTATTAAGTATGGCATGACTGGGCCAAACTTTGCAGTGACAACAGCTTGTACAACGGGTGTGCATAATATTGGTTTTGCAGCGCGTACGATTGCCTACGGTGACGCCGACGTTATGGTTGCTGGCGGCGCTGAAGATGTTACTTGTCCGTTAGCTGTTGCTGGTTTTGGCAGCGCCAAAGCCTTGTCAACTCGTAATGACGATCCAACCGCTGCAAGCCGCCCATGGGATAAAGACCGTGATGGTTTTGTTATCGGTGATGGCGCAGGTGTGTTGGTGATGGAAGAGTATGAGCATGCTAAGGCGCGCGGCGCTAAAATTTATGCAGAGCTTGTTGGCTTTGGTATGAGTGGCGATGCTTTTCATATGACATCACCACCAAGTGATGGTGCGGGCGCTGCTGCAGCAATGGTTAATGCCATTAATGATGCGCAAATTGCCAATGAAGAGGTTGGTTATATCAATGCCCATGGCACTTCGACTCCAGCAGGTGATAAAGCTGAAGCGGCTGCGGTTAAGTCGGTGTTTGGCGACCATGCTTATGATTTACTTGTAAGTTCTACTAAATCTATGACCGGACATTTATTAGGTGCAGCGGGCTCAGTTGAAGCAATTATTACAATCTTAGCGTTGCGGGATCAAATTGTACCGCCGACCATTAATTTGGATAACTCTGATGAAGGTTGTGACTTAGATTTTGTACCGCACGTAGCCAAACCCCATAGTTTTGATTATGCATTGTGTAACTCATTTGGCTTTGGTGGCACTAATGGTTCACTTTTATTTAAAAAGTAACGTGATTAAAATGTAATAAAAAGGCAGTCACTTTAAAAGTGACTGCCTTTTTATTTAAATTAATTAAAGCTTACAGTTTTATTAGTCGCTGCTGTACTCGCTCAATGTCGTTACTCTTACCCACTAATTGAATATGATCGCCTTCTTCAGTTATCAGATCAGGAGTAATCAACATATCAAATTTATTTCTGGCAAGTGCTGTAATACATACTGAACTGTCGGTATTGGCATTCAGCATTTTTTTAATCGCTTTTAGTGACAGACCAACTAAGTGGTTAGGCTTAATCACGTATTCAAATGTCGTTTCAATAATGTTGCTATCATCAATAGCGATTTCAGTACCAATGATATTATCATCATAATAATAAAGTGCATTATTAGGTCCGGTAATGGTCACAATATCACCTGCTGCAATCATATCAGGCTGTTGTTTATCAAGGTTTTGGCTTAAGGTTAATTCAAAACTCACATCAATTGCTGCCTCATTAAGTTGTAACAAGGTTTTATCGACGACCGTACTATCGTTATTTACTTCAAATGAGCGAGAAACAATATTTTTAGTGGTATTGATATTTTTTGGCTTAAATGGATCCATTAACAAGAGTTTACTCTCTGTATATTTAGAGCCAGATAAAAAACCAATGATATAGATAAATATACCCAATAGCAGTACACCAAGTTCTGGCTCTAAATGGAGATGAAGCAGTGTGATGGTGATGCAACCACCGATAAAACTAGCCAGAATACCAAACACAACTCTGTGCATGCTAATTAAGCCGATTAAAAAACCTATTACTAATGTTAAAACAAAAGTGATGTATGGGTTGGAATGAAATAAATTTTCAATTGTTTCCATAATTATGACTACTTTATTTTGGAGCGATTTATGCCAACAATACTCATTACTGTATATATTAATTACATAGTAGGGATATTCACCCTTGGTAAAATATCACCAACGATAATCAATACAGTGTGGTGTTATGCAGTCATAATAAAGTGCAGTCAGTTTTATAGACAATCTCATTTGAAGGATGAAACCCTGCATTGAAGTTGCTGAAGATAACTAAAGGGATGAAAGCCTCTTAATGCAGAGGCTACTAATACAAATATGATGCTATTATTTGGATCTAACTCTATTTATATAGTTAGCTATGGCTGATGTGATAGACTTTTTGGCCGGCATAACTTGTTTTGAGTGTGGGTTCCAAAGTGATATAGGTACTTGTAATGCGTCTTGTATTTGTTCTATTTCTATCGGTATAAGATCGTGTGCAGTATATTCCATGGAATTGATTAACAATGGGAAAATGCTCCACCCAAGACCTTCTTCAACCATTTTAATGATGAGAGTCAGTTGATCTACCACTTCATAATTGGAGGAGACAATGATTTTTTTACTCATATCATCATCAAGCATGGATTTTAAGATAAACTGACGGCTAGTCTTCATTTTCGCCAAGGTTGCTTCAGAGTTTAGTGTTGCTAGGTCAGCGTCTTTGTTGGTGAAAGCGGCAAATGACATGTTACATAAAAAAGTATGATCGATGCTGTTTAGCACTTTGCTTTCGTATACATTCACAATTCCAAAATGAATACTGCCGTCTTGTATTCCCACTTTAATATCATTTTTGGTTCTGACGAGGAAGTTAACTTTTAATGATGGGCTGTCAATTAGCAGTTGTTTTCTAATCTCAGATATCACTTGTTGCGGTATAAAACTGCAATACCCAATTGTAATTGAATTAAGCTCACCAAATGCCAAGCTCATGGCCACTTGGTCAAAGGTTTTGGATTGCTCAATAGCCTGTTTGGCATAGTTATAAAGTAGTACTGCATCTTCAGTCGGTTCAACGGTTCTACCGATCCGTTCAAACAGGGTAATGGCTAATTGATCTTCAAGGTTATTAATGACTTGGCCAATAGTTGTACGATGTTTGTCCAGTTTCACCGCTGCTTTACTGAAAGCTTTCTGCTCATAGACAGTTACAAAGGCAAGAAGTTGTTCCAAACTAAAGTTCATAGTTGTCTCTTCAAATAATAAAAAATGCGATGTGGTATGCATTTGGGGTTATACCGTCACTTAAATCACAATTTATCACACATAAAAACAATTGTTTATAGATTTCGATGGGTGAGATCCATCATAGATGATTACAAGATTTTCTCTGCCGCCATTAAAATATATGCATAAATGAGTAAGAAGACATTAAGTCAATGTTTTTTAAATAGTTAATATTATTTAGGTGATAGGCGTATGAGCATAATGCCCCATGAAGTGGTAATCGGTGATGTGTATTTTCCGCCATTATTACTGGTTGCCGCTATGGCATATATATTAACCGGCGTAGTTACCGCTATTGGTACTAAAATTGGTTTACATAAATATGTCGCAGCTCCGGCCATAGTTGAATTGTCTATGGTTATTCTTTTTATCGGCTTAATTAGCCAATTTATTTCCATATTTTAAGTAGGTAACGCCAATGTTTAAACGTTATTTTATTACCCTGTTGCTGATGGCGGCGGCAATAGGTGTTTTGTATAGTCAGTATCAAACTTACACTGATAATCCTTGGACAAGAGACGGTCAAGTCAGAGCCTATGTTATCCAAGTAACCCCACGAGTGACAGGTCAAATTGTAAAAGTTAATGTCATTGATAATAGTCATGTACAAAAAGGTGATGTGCTTTTTGAGATTGACGCTAGCCTATACCAAACCAGTTTACAAAAAGCGGTAGCAACTGAAAAGCAATCACAAGCATTAGTTCGTAAGGCTCAGAACGAGTCTAGTCGTGCTATTGAATTAGAAAAGCTAACCCCTGGTGCTCAGTCAGTGTTAACCCTTAATAATCTACAAAATGCAGTTGAAACCGCACAAGCGAACTTGTTAATGGCAAAAGCCCAAGTGGCAGAAGCTAAATTAAATCTAGCTTACACTAAAATTACTGCACCAACAGATGGCTATATTACTAATTTGAATTATCGAGTAGGCTCACAAGTCGTTGCTAATTCGCCTGTTGTTGCTTTGATTGATGAAAACAGCTTTTGGATTGACGGTTTTTTTAAAGAAACTGATTTAAAAGATGTGGCTATTGATAATAAAGCCCAAGTCACATTAATGATGCATGACCAAGTCACTTTAGAAGGTAAAGTACAAAGTATTGGTTACGGCATTTCGAAAACTGATGGCAGTACCGGCAATTCGTTACTACCTAATGTGAACCCGAATTTCGAGTGGATCCGCTTAGCACAACGCATTCCAGTTAAGATAAAACTTGATAAGTTACCTGAAGATATTCAGCTGCGAGTTGGTATGACGGCATCGGTAAAAATTCTGAAGCATTAAATTTTATAGAGTGAGAATGTGTATGCTCAGTTTACCCGTTAAGGAAGCGATAAAAGTTTCTGTCTCTGTCGGTATAGCAATTGCCTTAGCATTGTTTTTTCAATGGGAAAAACCGTATTGGGCTGCTATTACCGTTATTGCCATTGCTTCAAATGAAACTCTTGGGCATGGCTTACACAAAGGTAAAAACCGCCTTATAGGTACAGTTTGCGGCATTAGTGTGGCGTTATTTCTGGTGAGCTTTTTTGCCCAGACTCCGATGTTATTCATTGGTTGTTTACTGTTGCTTTTGGCTGTTAGCGTGTGGTTTGCTGATAATTTGCGTTATGGTTATGCATTTACCATGGGCTTTACTGTGTGCACTATTGTTGCGGTAATGGGAGGCTTTAATGGTGAAGCTTCATTTGATATTGCGGTTTTACGAATACAAGATAATTTACTTGGAGTGCTAGTTTATTCAATTGTTTATCGTTTTATTTGGCCTTTAAACACTGAATCTTTATTCTTTAGCAGCGTTGACTCTGCGTTAAATGCTTTTCATAAAATAGATAACGCGCTTAACGAGGCTGCAAAAAGTGCTCATCATGATAATATTCAAGACTTATTAGTCGATGCACAATTACTGATTGATAAATTAAGTGACTTGATCAGTATGCCATTGAGTTCCAGTTATAAACTTCAACATGAAAAAGATAAATGGACTGTCATAGTCGATGGTTTTTCTCACGTTCTGCAGCATAGCAAATCCACCATCAAGTTGTTATCCAGTGATAAACCCAATGATGATAAGTTGCAACAGTTAGGTTATTTTTCCCAAGAAATTAAAATGCTTGATAATGCCATTAATGGCGAAAAGTTAGATGTTGAAATTTTAGCTAACTACTGGAAGCAAGAGAGCATAAAGCCCCAAAACTCGAAAGAGGCTGTAAAAGAAAATTTATTGAAAGTGAGAATTAACAGAGTTATAAAGGCGGTTGCAATAGCCTCAACTTGTTATGGCGCATGGATATATTTTGCCTTACCTGGTGGTATTTTTATCCCTATGTTTGGTTCAATTTTTGCCAATATAACAGTCAGTTTACCATTTCCTTTAATGAAGCAGGTGATATTATCTGCACTGCTATGGGGAGTGTTTTTTTTACTGCAATATATTTTTATAATGCCCGCATTTACAGAGCTTTGGCAGTTAGTTGGTTTTTATATGATTAACGTTTTCCTCATTTGGGGACTTTTTCCAAAGCCTGCAATGATGCTAGTGCGTATGCTAGGTGGCAATTTACTTATGGTAATGACTATGAGTGCATTACATTTAACGCCTAGTTATGACATTAATACGCCATTGCTGATACTGGTCATATTAATGATTACCGTGATTGTTGCACGTTTCTATAATCAATTATTTATGCTCAAATAAGAGAAATAAGATTTCCTCATGACGCTCAATACAGCATTGAGCGTCATTAATAGCCTCGAATTTACATTCTTTTATATATAATTCCAGTTTAACCCCCTAATCCTTCTATTGGTTTTGATCCGTTTTTATTTTATCTACTTAGGTAATTTTGATGCTGATTTGCTGTTTATCTCAGTAGTGGTTTTTATTCATGTAGGGTTTAATCCATCAATAGCGATTAAATATCTAATAAATAAACACATACAATATTCCCATTGAACGGAAAAAGCGCGTTAGCCAATAACGTTTGCTGAACTTGCATTATGTTTTTCCGAAATTTGAATCAGGAAATGATTCGATAACTTATTTGCCATAGATTGGCTTTCAAAGGGTACTATTAATGAATCAAACGCTATTTTGTTCACTTAATCATTTTTCTACTTCTCGCTGTATTCTAAAAGCAATACCAATAGCCATATTGTTAACACTCTCAAACGTAAGTTATGCGCAGGAAAGTATTTTTGTTGAAGATAAAAACAACAAACAACTCATTAATTCAGCGGAGCAAAATGTTTTTCAACAATACGGCGTTTCAGAAGATATTTTGAAATTAGGCTTAAGCTCGCTGTCACTAGGTGATCAGCAAGTTGAGCGTGTGGTTAGAACCTTGGAAGTCGGCGATAAGGTAAAAAGTTCAGATGTGTTTTTGGTTCAAAGTACAGATACTCGCGGTAATATTGATCTGAGAATTAAATATGACCAATCTAAATTAGATGATAATGAGGATGTCATAAAAACTATCGAACAAATAACTAAAACAGAATATCGCTTGAAAAATTACATGGAAAGTTATGATAAGTCTTCCGTCGTTGTTGATGAGATATCTGCCAATGAAATAGAAATAAGCTTTAATTACTCTAAATATGGTTTACCGCAAGATATTGCTTATTTTCGTTTTATGCGGGTTAAGCTTACTGTAGTAAATGGTGTTGCAACCAAAATGGTCATGACCAATTCAAAACCATTTGATTTTGATGCGTTTAGTGTCGAAGATTATCGTCAAGAAGTTGATTTAATGACACTGGTTAACGGACACACAGCCATTGCAAATAAAGTGATTCACGCTACTGGTAAAAAAGGTAACAAAGAAGCAAGTTATCACGCAACTATCAAGCCCGTGGCATTTTATGATGATGAACATGGTGCATTAGTTTTTGATGAAGCGTCATTAAAAATGGTTTCTGATCCGCGCATTCATGAGGAAAAGGTCGATTTAGATAGACTCTTTCCGTTAATGAGTGATTTAGTTCGCCAGCAAGGTATTGATGTGCCACTGCCATTTGGTTTTTCGGTCGCTTATCGAAATCAAGATATGGATTTTGGTTTTGATAGTTTTAATATTATGGGGGTAGATTTGGATGAATGGTTTGATCCATCGAGCTCAGTTGGCACTGTTAATGCTGAAAGTTATTCATTCAGAGCTGATGTCAATATTTTACCGTTTTGGAATATATATGCTTTAGTGGGCAAGGTGAATGTGGATGCAGTCGTTGATGCCCAATATACTGGAAAACTTAAAGATGTGTTTGAAGATAAGCTCGGGGTTATCGGTGGCAGTTTGGCATGCAGTTTATTAGAAAGTCAGGGCGCTGATTTATGCTCACCAGGAAGAGTCGAAGTGCCGCTACATTTAGAATATGATCTGGCAGGTTTGGGGACAACGCTTTCTGTCGGTTATAAAGAATTTTTTGCATCTGTTACTGCAACTTACTCTAAAACTCGTCTTGATGGCCAGGATTGGGGAGATGGTATTGTGACTATCCAGCCAATGCTTGGTTATCAATTCCTTGAGTCGCGAGCACAAATTTTTATCGGCGCAGAATATCAAGGCCTTAAGCCTTCGATGACTGGTAATTTAGGCGATATATTGGGAACCGGTGAAGACTTTACTTTTGATGTGGGTGTAGGGTTAGAACAATGGGCTTATTTAGTGGGTTTTAATAAACAGATAGGTCGTCATTTAAATTTGACAGGGCTGTACAATAAAGGTGAAACAAGAAGTTCATTTACTTTAAATTTAGGTTATCGTTTTTGATGTATTCAGTGGTAATTCAAGAGCCACCCATTAGCTAACCCTTTATAGTGTCAGTTTTAGTAAGCACAACTTTTTTAAGTTGTGCTTTTTTGTTTTTTGAAACTCAGCAGTATTTTTTTGAACTACCAAATAGCAATTAAGTACTCTTTCATCAAATATTTTCATTTAGGCATAATTTTTACTCATTTCTTTGATTAATTATCGTAAACTGACATTAATTAGCTGAATTAGGAGTCGTTATGGCCGGATTAGAAAGAGAAATTACCTTAAGGTTTTTAGCTGAACCTGCAGATGTGAACTTTGGCGGCAAAGTGCATGGTGGCGCGGTGATGAAATGGATTGATTTAGCTGCATATGCTGGTGCTGCAGGTTGGAGTGGTAAATATTGCATTACCGCTTATGCTGGTGGTATTCGTTTTGTAAAGCCTATCCATGTGGGCAATATTGTTGAAGTAAGCGCCAAAGTTATTTATACCGGCACATCGTCCATGCATTTTGGTATAGCGGTTAAAGCGGGTGACCCTAAAGAGCCTGAACGTCATCTTACTACCCATTGTATCGTGATTATGGTCGCAGTTGATGATGATGGTAAACCTACATCAGTACCTGAGTGGGTCCCCCAAACAGATGATGATATTCGTTTGAGGGATTCAGCATTACGTTTAATGGATATGCGCAAAAAAATTGGCTCTGAAATGGAAGCCCATGTAAAACCGGCTTTGTAATCAATGTATTAGCCAAAATTCAATCGCTTACTCATAAAGCCTAACTCGTTTTGGCTTGTAGCACAATCAACACTATTTTTAATAAACAACCACAATAATAATGAACGAAGGAATGATATGGCTAAAGTAGCATTTATCGGCTTGGGCGTGATGGGATACCCAATGGCAGGGCATTTGGCTAACCAAGGGCATCAAGTTACGGTTTATAATCGCACCACAGCAAAAGCGCAGCAATGGGCAGCGCAATATTCTGGTGAGTTAGCATTGACCCCAAAACTTGCGGCAGTAGAGCAAGATATCGTGTTTACTTGTGTGGGTAATGATGACGATCTTCGCCAAGTGGTTTTAGGGGAAGATGGCATTGTTCATGGGATAAAAGCTGGTGCAATTTTGGTCGATCACACCACCGCATCTGCCGATGTTGCTCGTGAACTGGCAGCCGTGCTTGCTAAGCAAGAGGTTGAGTTTCTAGATGCGCCCGTATCAGGTGGTCAAGCCGGTGCTGAAAATGGCGTGTTAACTGTGATGATGGGCGGAAAAGAAGCCGTTTTTAACCAAGTAAAACCGGTCATTGAGGCCTATAGTCGCTGCGCAGAATTATTAGGGGAGGTTGGCGCGGGCCAGTTAACCAAAATGGTCAATCAAATCTGTATCGCAGGAGTGGTGCAAGGGCTTGCCGAAGGGTTACACTTTGCTAAAAGTGCAGGTCTTGATGGTTTAAAAGTGGTTGAGGTTATCAGTAAGGGTGCAGCCCAAAGTTGGCAAATGGAAAATCGTTATCAAACCATGTGGCAAGGTGAGTATGACTTTGGCTTTGCCATTGACTGGATGCGTAAAGATTTAGCTATTGCTTTAGATGAAGGGCGTCGTAATGGTAGCCAGTTACCAGTTACTGCCTTAGTGGATCAATTTTATTCTGAAGTACAAGCCATGAAAGGTAACCGCTGGGATACTTCAAGTTTGTTAGCGCGTTTAGAAAAAAACCGCTAGACGCTCTCAATGGTGATGCCTTATTAGCCATTGCACAATTTTGTCGTTTAAGTTGCGAATTTAGTTTGTTGGTAACATAAAAGCTCGCTGGTATTTAACATTGCCAGTGAGCTTTTTTGTTATCGTATTAGCCCTTGGTATTTGTAAAAAATTCAATAATTTACTATCACTTGTTGTAATAATGTTCATTGGTTCTCAAGGTGATTGATTAGCTTATAAGCATTTGCTGCTCATAAATGGCGCTTAAGTTAATAGGTCGTTAATTTGTATTAAATTATACTATCGAAAATATAAATTCGATTTAATTTAAATGCCGCATTTTACTCAATAAAATCGTAATAAATGCTAGTAAATTAAGTTTAGCTAACGTAAAATTCCAGCTTTTGTTTTACCCCCATGCTTTAGGCATAAAGTTGACTTTGTGCCTAGACTACTATGTCGCCTGATAATCAGGCACCCAATAGCATTTGATATGCAAAAATGCAGTGGATGAGAAAATGCAGCAGTTAACAGAGATCGTAGAACAAGCCTTAGAAGTAATAGGTAAGGCCAGTGATCTAAAGACACTGGATGATATCCGTGTCGACTACCTTGGTAAGAAAGGTAAGATCACTGACATGATGAAAATGATGGGTAGCTTAAGTCCAGCAGAGAAACCTGCCTTTGGACAAGCAGTCAACCAAGCTAAGCAAGCGGTACAGAAGCAACTTTCTGAGCGTATTGAAGGCTTAAAGGCTGCTGAATTAGAAGCGCAACTTATCGCAGATAAAATCGATGTAACCTTACCAGGTCGTACGCTTGAAATGGGCGGTTTACACCCAGTAACACGTACGATTGAACGTATTGAAACTTTCTTTGGCGAGCTTGGTTTTACCACTAAGCATGGTCCTGAAATCGAAGATGACTTTCATAACTTCGATGCTTTGAATATTTCTGAGCATCATCCAGCTCGTGCTGATCATGACACCTTTTATTTCAATCCAAAAGTGATGTTGCGTACGCAAACTTCAGGGGTACAAATTCGTACCATGGAGCATGAAAAGCCACCTTTACGTATCATTTCTCCAGGTCGTGTTTATCGTAACGACTACGATCAAACTCACACGCCAATGTTCCACCAAGTGGAAGGTTTGTTAGTTGATGAAAAAGTTAACTTTGCAGAGCTGAAAGGCATTTTGCATGACTTCTTACGTAACTTTTTCGAAGAAGATTTAGAAGTGCGATTCCGTCCATCTTACTTCCCGTTTACTGAGCCTTCAGCTGAAGTTGATGTTATGGGTAAAAACGGTAAGTGGCTTGAAGTATTAGGTTGCGGCATGGTGCACCCTAATGTCCTTCGCAGTGTCGGTATCGACCCAGAAAAATACTCTGGTTTTGCTTTTGGTATGGGTGTTGAGCGTTTGACTATGCTGCGCTACGGTGTTAACGACTTACGTGCCTTCTTTGAAAACGATTTACGTTTTCTTAAGCAATTCAAATAACGGAGCAATATAAAGATGAAATTCAGTGAATCTTGGCTTCGTGAATGGGTTAGCCCATCTGTAAGCCGTGAAGAATTATCACACCAAATCACAATGGCCGGTCTTGAAGTTGACGGTATTGATGCCGTTGCAGCCGAATTTAGCGGTGTGATTGTTGGTGAAGTGGTTGAGTGTGGTCAGCATCCAGATGCTGACAAATTACGCGTAACTAAAATTAATGTTGGCGGCGATGAGTTAATTGATATCGTTTGCGGTGCACCAAACTGCCGTTTAGGCTTAAAAGTTGCGGTAGCAATGGTTGGGGCAGTGCTACCTGGCGATTTTAAAATTAAAAAAGCCAAACTACGCGGCCAGCCATCATTTGGTATGTTGTGTTCATACGGTGAGATCGGTATTGATATCGAAAGTGACGGTATTATTGAATTACCTGCAGATGCGCCGATTGGTAAAGATATCCGTGAATATCTTCAACTAAACGATGCCATCATCGACGTTGATTTAACCGCTAACCGTGCAGATTGTTTAGGTATGGCAGGCTTAGCGCGCGAAGTTGGTGTATTAAACCGTCAAGCGGTTGCTGAGCCGACGTGGGATCCTGTTACTGCAACTATCGATGATAAAGTTGAAATTAACGTTATTGCAGCAGATGCCTGTCCTCGTTATTTAGGCCGTGTGGTTAAGAATGTAAACTTAGCGGCAGCAACGCCTTTATGGATGCAAGAGAAGTTACGTCGTAGCGGTATTCGCTCAATCGATCCCATTGTAGATATTACTAACTACGTATTGATTGAATATGGTCAGCCAATGCATGCGTTTGATTTAGCAGCCTTAAATGGTGCTATTCAAGTGCGTTTAAGCGACGGCGTTGAAAAGCTTACTTTACTTGACGGTAACGAAATTACAGTACCAAGTGACACCCTAGTAATTGCTGACGATAAAGCAGCCGTTGCCTTAGCGGGTGTATTTGGCGGTGAAGCGTCAGGCGTAACTGCAAAGACCCAAGATATTTTATTAGAGTGCGCATTCTTTGCGCCTTTAGCCATTATGGGTAAATCGCGTCGCTTAGGCTTACACACAGATGCATCACACCGTTTTGAACGTGGTGTAGACCCAGAGCTTCAACATAAAGTGATGGACCGAGCTACGCGCTTAGTACTTGATATTTGTGGTGGTGAAGCAGGTCCTGTTGCTGAAGCAGTGTCTGAAGCGCATTTACCTAAGCCGGCTCAAATCACTTTGCGTCGCAGCAAGTTAGACAAAATTCTAGGTCATCATATTCCTGATACTGATGTAACAGAAATTCTTGAGCGTCTTGGATTTACTGTTGCAGTAACTGCTGACGCTTGGAATGTGACCACGGCAACATATCGTTTTGATATGGCCATTGAAGAAGATTTAATCGAAGAGGTTGCCCGTATTTATGGATATAACAATATCCCAAATATTGCACCTGTTGCTTCATTAAGTATGTCTGATCACAAAGAAGCGAATATTTCATTAAGCAAAGTGCGCAGTGTATTAGTGGCGCGCGGTTTCCAAGAGGCGGTGACCTATAGCTTTGTTGATCCTAAGTTACAAAACATTGTTCATCCAAATGAGCCAGCAATGATTTTACCGAATCCTATTTCGGTTGAAATGTCAGCGATGCGTTTATCGATGTTCACCGGTTTGTTAACTTCTGTTGGTTATAACCAAAGTCGTCAACAAGGTCGCGTACGTTTATTTGAAACCGGTTTACGCTTTGTTCCTGATGCCAAAGCAGATTCTGATGTTAGACAAGAAGCGATGATTGGTGCAGTAATTTCTGGTGTTCAAAATGATGAACATTGGTCAATGGAATCTAAAACTGTCGACTTCTTTGATTTAAAAGGCGATTTAGAATCAATAATCGGCTTGACAGTTTCGACTTCTGAATTTACTTTTAGAAGTGCAACACATTCAGCTCTTCATCCAGGGCAATGTGCTGAAATATTGAGAAATAATCGAGTCATTGGTGTTATAGGTGCTATCCATCCGAGTTTGGAGAAGCCTTTTGGCCTTAATGGCAAAACAATTGTTTTTGAGTTAGAACTGGACGCTTTACTGCAAGCCAGTTTGCCGCTAGCCCAGGCTGTATCTAAGTTTCCTGCTAATCGACGTGATATTGCAGTCGTTGTAGACGAAGAAGTTTCTGCAACTAATGTTATGGATTTGATAAGAAAAGTTGGCGAAAATCAGTTGGTTGGCTTAAACTTGTTCGATGTATACCGGGGTAAAGGTGTTGACGCTGGCAAAAAGAGCCTTGCAATCGCACTTACATTACAAGACATTACTCGTACACTTGAAGAAAAAGACATCACTGAAACTGTTGATTCAGTTGTCTCGGCACTTAAGAGCGAGTTCAACGCATTGTTGAGGGATTAAAAGTATGGCACTTACCAAAGCCGAAATGGCAGAACATCTTTTCGAAACACTTGGCATGAATAAACGTGTAGCCAAAGAGATGGTTGAGTCTTTCTTTGAAGAGATTAGAGAAGCACTTGAAAGTGGTGAGCAGGTCAAGTTATCTGGCTTTGGAAACTTTGATTTGCGCGATAAAAACCAAAGACCGGGAAGGAACCCAAAAACTGGTGAAGATATTCCTATTTCAGCTCGCCGTGTAGTGACGTTCCGTCCGGGACAAAAACTCAAAACACGTGTTGAAGAAGCAAATGCTGAAAAGAAGTAGTTTCACTGTTTAATAAAAAAGCCACTCATTGAGTGGCTTTTTTATTTTAACAAATTAAGCAAGATTCAAAGTAGCAATTTTACAATATTCAGATGTTGTCCCGCTGATAAATTGGTATTATGGCCAATTCCTTAGGCTCTTTGTTTCACTGTGTTAATGTAATCTTTGAGGTTTCTTTTGGCTAGACAAGCAAAACATTTCGATCGTCGCTTTACCCTATCTTTATTGCACCCGAAATATTGGGGTACATGGCTAGCCATTATGGTGTTATTTATGTTTGGGGTGATGCCTGCTTGGTTGCGAGATCCTATAGCGCGACTATTAGCCAAGCTGGTACTGTCTTATGCGAAAAAACCCATCAATATTGCGCGTATCAATATTCAAACATGTTTTCCTGAGAAGTCAGCGACTGAGGTGGATGAGTTAATTAACGCCAACGTCGATATGTTTGTTTTAACCTTGGTATCTCAAGCTGAATTATTAATTCGCTCAGATGCGCATCTAAGGCGTCGAGTCAGTATTACAGGTTTTGAACATGTGCAAGCCGCGCGTGATGCTGGCCAGCCGATTATTTTTATCATGCCCCATGTATGGCCGATTGATTATGCCGGGCTGCGTTTAAATATCGAACTGCCTATGGTTACCATGGCCAAAGCTCATAATAACGGCTTATTCAATTGGTTTAGTAATCGACTACGCAGTAGTAAGAATGGCCGCGTTTACATGCGAGAGGCGGGCATACGCGCGCTAATCACTGAATTAAAGCAAGATAATAGCTTCTTTTATTTACCAGATGAAGATTTAGGTCCTGAGCAAAGTGTATTTGCTCCATTGCTGGCAACAGAAAAAGCCACCTTACCGGTAGTAGGGCGTTTAGCGCAAGCAGGTAAGGCGCAGGTTTTACCGGTAAAAATTGGTTACGACAAAGCAGCTTACCAGTTTAAGTTGACCGTGATGCCGCAAGTTAAGCCTGAAGATATGCAAGGTAAGGATAACGAAGCCATTGCTTTAAATAAAATGGTTGAGCAAGTTATTCAAGCTTACCCTGAGCAATATATGTGGTTTTTGAAATTCCTTAAAACCCGTCCAGAAGGGCAAGCAAAAATCTATTAATTTGAATAACTAATAAACCAAAAAAGCACTCGATGAGTGCTTTTTTTGGTTAAAGGAAAATTAGTGTGGCGCTAAGATGTCACTTTAATTAACGGTTACTCTGAAAAGTAATACCAACCTTGATTGATAAGCTGGGTTAATACCGTCATGACTTGCTGATCATTGAGCCAGTTTTGAAGCTGCGATTGAGTGAGTAGGTGATTATTGGCGATCTCGGCGATGATGTCTTGTTCAATCCCTGCGGCGCAAACCACTTCACCATTGATATACAACTGCGCTTGGGTATCAGCCTCTAGGCTTAATACCTTTAAGCCGCCAATACGTTGCATGTTAGCGCCATCTTCAATGGCTTCCTTAACATCTGTTGTTGAAATTGGCGCTTCAAAGGGATTGATATCGAGTTCAAAACGATTTTGGCTGAGTAACTTACCTAGCATAGTTTGGTATTGGGCAGGATCAGTTGCTAATTGAGCCAGTAAATCCATGATCCCTTGCTGCTGAGTTTGACTGACTAGGCCATGGCTTGCAGCTTCTTCGCTAGAGGTAAATCTATGTTGGCCAGCACTGTTATCAATCAGCGAATCAGCCAACTCAGTTAATAATTCTTGCTGACTTGGCGCTCTAAAACCAATAGAATAACTCATTGCAAGACTTAAGGTTTCACCGCAATGAGGGTAGCCTGGCGGAATATATAACATATCGCCTTTGCTGAGCACCACATCAATAATGGGTTCAAAGTCATCGACTAATGGACTTGATGGATCTCCCCCACGGCATTGATGTTCGCCATTATGGCCCACTTTCCAGCGGCGTTTCCCTTCTCCTTGGATCAAGAACACATCATAATTATCAATATGTGGCCCAATGCCGCCTTGTGGGGTGGCAAACGATACCATTAAGTCATCAAAACGCCAATCAGGTAAAAATCTGAATGCTTCAACCAGTGGTTGAGACTCCGGATACCAATGGTTTACCGCTTGCACAAGTAACTGCCATTTGTCATCGCCATGTTCGTCATAGTCTTCAAACGGCCCTTGAATCACTTTCCAGTCATCGGTTTCAGTTTTAACGATGCGAGAAGAGATATCCTCTTCCATGGCTAGGCCTGCAAGTTCATCGGCCGATATTGGATCTTCAAATGCCTTAAAGGCATTTTTGATGACTATAGGTTTTTGTTGCCAATATTTACTGATGAACTCAGCAGTATCAAAATTTAATGTATACATAGTATTAAAAAAGGCGGCAATCCTTATGGAACTGCCGCCTATCCTTATTCAACAATCAATAGTTGTTATTGAGTGGAAGATTATTTTAACTCGTCAACAAATGCTTCAGCACGACCAATGTAGTTGGCTGGCGTCATTGTTTTAAGTTCAGCTTTAACGTTATCAGGTAACTCTAGACCATCGATAAAGACTGCAAGTTGATCGCCGTCGATACGCTTACCACGGGTTAACTCTTTTAATTTCTCGTATGGCTTTTCAATGCCGTAGCGACGCATCACTGTTTGTACTGGCTCTGCTAATACTTCCCAGTTTTTATCTAACTCAGCGCGAAGGTTTGCTTCATTCACTTCAAGCTTGCTGATGCCTTTCATTGTTGCTTGATAAGCAATTAATGAATGCGCCATACCAACACCTAAGTTACGCAATACTGTTGAGTCAGTTAAATCTCGCTGCCATCTTGATACAGGAAGCTTTGCGGCTAAATGCTGCATTAACGCGTTAGCAATACCTAAGTTACCTTCAGAATTTTCAAAATCAATTGGGTTAACTTTGTGCGGCATGGTTGATGAACCAATCTCGCCAGCGATAGTGCGTTGCTTGAAGTGACCTAATGCAATGTAGCCCCAAATGTCACGATCGAAATCGATTAAGATGGTGTTGAAACGGGCAATAGCATCAAATAACTCAGCGATGTAATCATGGGGCTCAATTTGAGTGGTGTATGCGTTCCAGTTAATACCTAAACTTGTCACAAAGCGTTGTGACAGCTCATGCCAGTTAACTTCTGGGTAAGCAGAAAGGTGAGCATTGTAGTTACCCACAGCGCCATTGATTTTACCCATGATTTCTACTGCATTGATTTGGTCTAGTTGGCGTTCTAAACGAACGGCAACGTTAGCCATTTCTTTACCCAGCGTAGAAGGCGAAGCCGGTTGACCATGTGTACGTGACATCAATGGTACTGATTTGTTGTCTCTTGCTAATTGCTTAAGCGCATTGACAATTTCTAGACACTGAGGCGCTAATACTAATTCACGTGCTTCTTTAAGCATTAATGCGTGAGATAAGTTATTAATATCTTCAGAAGTACAAGCAAAATGTACGAATTCGTCGATTGCAACTAATTCAGCGTTATCTGCAATTTGTTCTTTGATGAAATACTCAACCGCTTTAACGTCATGGTTAGTGGTTCTTTCAATCGTTTTAACGCGCAAAGCGTCTTCTTCACTGAAGTTATCCTTAATGCTATCTAGTAACGCTAATGCGTCTTCACTAAATGGCGGAACTTCTTCAATCTCTGGGCAACTTGAAAGTAGTTTTAACCAGTTAATTTCAACTTGAACACGGTATTTTGTTAAACCGAATTCGCTGAAAATACCTCGTAGAGAGGTGGTTTTACTACCGTAACGACCGTCTATCGGCGAGATAGCTGTCAGTGCAGAAAGATCCATTTGAAGCTCCTTGATGAACTTTTATTGTAAGTTGGAATATTTGTAGGGTGAATCGTTAATTATTTTTACGGCTACTGATAGCGGTATCCACAATGGCTTTACGGGCAAAAACTAAGTGACGGCGTTTGCCTCCCAGTTGTCGCCATAAAACGGCACTGCGCATCGCTGCTAGCAATAAAGCACGAATTTTTTGTTGTACTTGCGGTTGTTGTAAATAAGCTGGATTCCCAGAAATTTGCAATTTAGGTCCCAGTTCACTGATGGTATCACTGTAAATACTGGCAAGACTGGCGATGATTTGTTCATCAGTAATCGCAAAATGGTGTAGTTGTCGATGCACTTGGTTGATGCGTTCAGCTAACATGCCTAAGCCATTTGCTGAGCGAGCCAGTTTGCGCTCCAGTGCTAACATACCAACAAGGTAGCGGGTGGTTTCCACATCCTTGCTATTACCATCACCCAATTGGTTTTCAATGAGCTGATAACCTTTATTAAGTGCTTGCTTATCGGTATAGATATCACTAATAGAATCAGGATCTGTGACCATGATGGTGTTCAGACTTGCAGCAAGTGCGCTTTCATCTGAATCACCATGACGAGCAATATGTTGTACTTGAGCAATAGCTTGTAATATTCCGGCAAACGCCATAGTGCGTTCAAATAAGACTTGGCTCACAGACTATCCTCTAATTAAACAATCAATGATTCCGCCGCCAAGGCAGACTTCACCATCATAAAATACTGCAGATTGCCCCGGCGTTACCGCAGCAACGGGTTCATCAAAAATAACCCTTAAGTTACTGTCATCATCATAAGTCACAGTGCAGTGCACATCTTGCTGACGATAACGAGTTTTAACGGTAATTTTTGCTGGTGCGCTTGGGCCTTTGCGGTCAACCCAATGTAATTGATTGACCAACATGCCAGTAGACATTAACCGTGGATGCTTACCACCTTGGGCCACAACGAGCACATTGCGGGTTAAATCTTTATCAACCACATACCAAGGATCATCGTTACTATTTTTCAAGCCACCAATACCCAGACCTTTACGCTGGCCTAGTGTGTGGTACATCAATCCTTGGTGGGTACCAATCACTTCACCTTCATCAGCGGTTTCAATATCACCAGGCTGAGCAGGTAAGTAGGTTGCTAAAAAGTCAGTAAACTTGCGCTCACCGATAAAGCAGATGCCAGTACTGTCTTTTTTATCATGGGTGATTAAGCCCATTTCTTTGGCGATATCACGAACTTGGTGTTTTTCTAATTCGCCCACAGGGAATAAACTTTTAGCCACTTGCTCATGACTAAGGGTATAGAGGAAATAACTTTGATCTTTATTGCCATCAACGCCACGTAACATTTGAGTTCCGTCAGCACTGTCATAACGGCGAACGTAGTGGCCCATAGCAATATAGTCAGCATCAAGAATTTCGTCAGCGAATTCTAAAAATGCTTTGAATTTGATTTCTTTGTTACAGATGATATCGGGATTTGGGGTACGACCTGCTTTATATTCCGCTAAGAAATACTCGAAAACATTGTCCCAATACTCTGCCGCAAAGTTAACTGTATGAAGTTTAATGCCTAATTTATCACAGACGGACTGGGCATCTTTTAAGTCTTCAGAAGCCGCACAATACTCATCGGTATCATCTTCTTCCCAGTTCTTCATGAACAATCCTTCTACTTGGTAGCCTTGCTGCATAAGCAAATACGCAGAAACAGAAGAATCTACACCGCCGGACATGCCAACGATGACTTTTTTACCATTTGGATTGGGAGTACTTAATGTCATAAAACCTAGAAACCATGAGTGTTTGGGTAGTTAGAGATCATAATGTGGTCGCCGTTAGCGCATTTCAAGTGCGCTGACAAATGAACCTTTAAATCTCTAAAATGTGCGGCGCATATTCTATCATGCATTATTAGTTGCGGCTATCACCTGAAGTTCACTATTAATCAGTGATAATGGGCTGTGGGGTTTATGTAAATAGTCTTCAATAGATTTGAGCACTAATGGGCTACGGAGTTGATTTTGGCGGGCTTTTACCTGTTCTATAGTTAACCAATGGCAGGCACTAATAGCAGGATCTATTGGGGTGCATTCAACGCATTTGTTTACTTGTGCGCAAAAAGTAAATCGCATAAAAGACAATGCGTTTGATGCACTAAATTGGTAGATGCAAACGAGTGCCGAAATAGTAATATTTAATCCGGTTTCTTCTTTTACTTCCCGAATGCAGGCGTCAATGATGGTTTCATTAGCTTCTAAATGCCCTGCAGGTTGGTTAAAGCGCACTTCACCATCAATAATTTCTTCAACTAATAAAAATTTATTATCACAATGGATAACACAAGCAACAGTGGTATTGGGTTTATAACGTGGTTTCACCATGACTTATCCTATTGCCTAAAAATCTTGTGTGACAGATTAACTTTCTTGTTTGTGGACTTTATATTCACCACAATTAATGTCATCTAAACTCCATTGACCTATTTTATAGCGAATTAATCTTAAAGTAGGGTGGCCGATATGCGCGGTCATGCGTCTCACTTGTCGGTTTCTGCCTTCACAAATTTGAATTTCTAACCAGGTTGTTGGAATAGACTTTCGCTCACGCACTGGCGGGGTTCGCTCCCAAACCGCAGGTTCATCGATTACTTTTGCTTTTGCTGGCAAGGTCATGCCATCTTTTAGTTCAACCCCTTGGCAGAGTGCTTTTATTGACGCTGCATCTGGCTCACCTTCAACTTGAGCCCAATAAGTCTTAAAGGTTTTCTTTTTCGGCTGGGTCAATTTCGCCTGCAGTTTACCGTCATTAGTGAGTAGCAATAAGCCTTCACTGTCTCTATCTAAACGTCCTGCAGCATAAACGTCTTTTACTGGAATAAAATCTTTTAAGGTTTGGCGACCAGATTCATCGGTAAATTGACATAAAACATCAAAAGGTTTGTTAAACAACACAATTACGGGATCGGATACTGGCTTAGCTACTGGGCGTTTAAAGCCTTTTTTCATTGGGCGAGTTGATGTTGGGGATGCAAATTTATTACTGAAACGTTTTGGTTTGCCATTGACTGACATATAAAAGCCTTTAATGATGAAATTGATTCATTTTGTATAGTTTACTCGGCATTGGGCCTTAGTGGAATTTGAATCTTGCACATAATGGTCTATGATGTTGGCCTAAAAATGTGATCTGTACCCGTTTTTAAAAAACAAGCAGCCACTATTTATTTTTCAAATTTCATATGGATTTGTGCCGCAAAATTACACTTTAACAATAGATTAAAGGTCTTTTTAGGTAGATACTTATTACAATAATAATTTATAAAAACTATTTATTTCAATAATGTAGGAAAAAGCATGAAAGATAATTCTCCAACGATCATTTATACTGAAACTGATGAAGCCCCCGCATTAGCTACGCTGTCATTACTCCCTATCATCCGCACATTTACCAATGCTGCAGGTGTAAAAGTCGAGACTAGAGATATATCTTTATCTGGCCGTATTATTGCTAACTTTCCTGAAAAGTTAACTGCAGAGCAAAAAATTGCTGATGCACTCACTGAGTTAGGCCTAATGGCAAATACGCCTGAAGCTAATATTATCAAGTTACCTAACATCAGTGCGTCAATTCCACAGTTAAAAGCCTGTATCGCTGAACTTCAAGCGAAAGGTTACGACATACCAAACTACCCAGATGAGCCATTGACTGATGCAGAGCGTGAATCTCAGTCACGTTATGACAAGATTAAAGGCAGTGCAGTAAACCCGGTATTGCGTGAAGGTAACTCTGATCGCCGCGCGCCAACATCGGTAAAAAATTACGCTAAGAAAAACCCGCATTCAATGGGTAAATGGGCAAGTGATTCAGCATCACACGTTGCGCATATGAATGAAGGTGATTTTTACGGTAGTGAGCAATCAGTCACCCTGACTGATGCTGATACTGTAGATATCGTGCTAACCCAAGCAGATGGCCAAAAAGTAGCTTTGAAAACGGGCTTATCTTTATTAGCCGGTGAAGTAATTGATACCGCAGTAATGAGCAACAAAGCTTTAGTTGCCTTTTACGAGCGAGAAATCGAAGCGGCTAAATCTGAAGATGTACTATTGTCATTGCACCTTAAAGCAACAATGATGAAAGTATCAGACCCGATTTTATTTGGTCACGCTGTAAAAGTTTTCTTTAAAGAGGTTTTTGACAAGCACCAAGTGCTGTTTGATGAATTAGGCGTTGATGTTAACAATGGTTTTGGTGATGTATACGCAAAAATTGCCACATTACCAGAAGCCCAGCGCGCAGAAATCGAGGCTGATATTGCTGCGGTTTATGCTAAACGTCCAGCATTGGCGATGGTTGATTCAGATAAAGGCATCACTAACTTACACGTACCAAGTGATATTATTATTGATGCATCTATGCCTGCAGCTATTCGTTCTTCAGGTAAAATGTGGGGCCCAGATGGCCAACTTAAAGACACCAAAGCAATGATCCCTGATCGTTGTTATGCCGGTGTGTATCAAGAAACAATTGCATTTTGTAAAACCAATGGCGCATTTAACCCAACCACAATGGGCAGTGTGCCAAACGTCGGTTTGATGGCTCAAAAAGCCGAAGAATACGGTAGTCATGATAAAACATTTGAAATTGCACAAGCAGGTGTTGTTAACGTTGTTAACCGTGCTGGCAAGGTGTTGATGACGCATAATGTTGAAGTTGGTGACATTTTCAGAATGTGCCAGGTAAAAGATGCACCAATCCGCGATTGGGTTAAGTTAGCAGTTCGACGTTCACGTTTAAGTGCCACGCCTGCAATTTTCTGGTTAGACAGTAAGCGTGCTCATGACGCTCAATTAATCACTAAAGTTGAAGCTTATCTTCAAGATCATGATACTGACGGCTTGGATATACAAATTCTTGCACCAGTAGAAGCAACTCGAGTGACACTCGCTCGCGTTAAACAAGGTTTAGATACTATTTCTGTAACGGGTAACGTACTGCGTGATTACCTGACTGATCTATTCCCAATTCTTGAATTAGGCACTAGTGCTAAAATGCTATCAATTGTGCCGTTAATGAATGGCGGTGGCTTATTTGAAACAGGCGCGGGTGGTAGTGCACCTAAGCATGTTCAACAAGTTGAGAAAGAAGGCCATTTACGCTGGGATTCACTGGGTGAATTTTTGGCATTAGCGGCTTCTTTAGAGCATTTAAGCCAAACAGCAAATAACCCTAAAGCACAGGTGCTAGCGGATACGTTAGATATTGCTATCGGCCAATTCCTTGATAGCAATAAATCACCTTCACGTCGTGTTGGTGAGCTTGATAACCGTGGTAGTCACTTTTATTTAGCCATGTATTGGGCTCAAGCTGTCTCAGTGCAAACTGTTGATACGGAATTAGCTGCGCAGTTTACTGAACTTGCTGAGTCGCTAACATCTAACGAAGCGGCAATTGTGGCGGAATTGAATGCATCACAAGGCCCTGCTGTTGATTTAGGTGGTTACTACCGTTTAGACGCAGCAAAAGCTGAAGCTGCCATGCGTCCAAGTGCATTACTAAATCAATTTATTACACATTAAGCGTTTTTTTGTGGCTAAATTGAAGGCATAAAATTGATGCCGTAAAGCAGAGGGCTTGCTCTCTGCTTTTTTGTGCCTGTTTGCCGCCATAGCCAGTTCGACTGATTTTAATCGCACTCAGTTAATGGGATAAGCTTTCAAGGCTTGAATACTGAAACTAGGCTCAGTGAGATTTAGCCTCTGTCAGCAAATTTGTTAACGCCGGAGGTTGAAGTTGCTTAAGTTAAGATGAATTGAACCTCAGTTTTATTTACGATTAGGTGTTTTTTTGGGCAAACAGTTTAATATTTACTTTTTATTTGCCCAATAAAAAAGGCAGAGATTAAAATCTCTGCCTTTTTGATTTAAAGTTTCACCGACTATTTTGTTGGTGAAATGGCTGAAGCATGCATGCCCTTTGGGCCCTGCTCAGTTTCGAAATCGACAGGCTGACCCGCTTTTAGCGTTCTGTAGCCTTCCATTTCAATAGTTGAATAATGTGCAAAAACATCTTCGCCACCCTGATCTGGGCATATAAACCCGAATCCTTTGGCGTTGTTGAACCATTTAACAGTTCCGCTTGCCATACTTCCACTTCCTTCTGTTGCCTACTTACCAGTAAGATAGTAAAACTTATTAAGAGCGGTCTACATGTGCCGCCTGCAAACAGAATGAAATTTGTACGAAAAGATGTCAAGTAAAAATTAACAAAATGACAACATTTAATTAATTTAATAATATCAATTGGTCTTGTACCAAACTAGAGGCTAGTATTAACACATGGGTAGATTAGGCAGCGTAGAGCACACTAAAGAGCGTGTTGAATCGGAGCTACAACCACCTTCAATGTATAAGGTCGTGTTAAATAACGATGATTACACACCGATGGATTTTGTTATTGAAGTGCTTCAACGCTTTTTTAACAAGGATGAACAGCAAGCCACAGACATCATGTTGGCTATCCATCACCAAGGTAAAGGAATATGTGGTGTTTTTTCATTTGGGATCGCTGAAACCAAAGTCTTACAAGTAAATCAATTTGCCAGAGAAAACGAACATCCGTTGCTGTGTACATTAGAAGCCGCATAGTGAACTTGCTGTTCACAACCGGTAACTCTGCAGTATTTGAGTATTTTTAGGGGGTGCTATGCTAAACAAAGATCTTGAAGTCACCTTGAATCTCGCTTTTCAACAAGCTCGAGATTCACGTCATGAATATATGACAGTAGAACATTTATTATTAGCATTAATTAATAACCCATCGGCTAAAGAAGCACTATTAGCCTGTGGTGCAGATCTGTCTCGTTTACACGAGGAGGTATCTAACTTCATCCAACAAACAACCCCATTAATCGCTGACACCACAGAAGAACGTGAAACTCAGCCTACCTTAGGCTTTCAACGTGTGCTTCAGCGTGCAGTATTTCATGTGCAGTCATCAGGTCGTAATGAAGTGACAGGTGCCAATGTCTTAGTTGCTATTTTTAGTGAGCAAGAGTCTCAGGCTGTATATTTACTGCGTCGCTGCGAAATAACGCGTTTAGATGTGGTTAACTATATCTCCCACGGTTTACCAAAAGACGATAGTGACGAAGAGATAAATAACCCAGAAGCCAGCGAAGAAGGCACTGAAGCCGGTGAAGATAGAAGTTTATTGGCTCAATTTGCTACAGACTTAAATCAATTATCTAAAGATGGGGTCATAGACCCACTCATTGGCCGTGATGATGAAGTTGAGCGTGCGATTCAAACCTTATGTCGTCGTCGTAAAAATAACCCATTATTGGTCGGTGAGGCTGGTGTGGGTAAAACAGCCATTGCTGAAGGTTTAGCCTACCGTATCGTTAATGAGCAAGTACCTGATGTTATCAAAGATGCGACTGTGTATTCGTTAGATTTAGGCTCATTACTCGCGGGCACTAAATACCGTGGTGATTTTGAAAAACGCTTTAAAGGGCTATTAAAAGAGCTGGCCAAAAATGAACATGCGATTTTATTTATTGATGAAATTCATACCATCATTGGTGCAGGTGCCGCTTCAGGTGGGGTAATGGATGCCTCAAATCTGTTAAAACCTTTGTTATCCAACGGCTCACTTCGATGTATGGGCTCAACCACATTCCAGGAATACCAAAGTATTTTTGAGAAAGACAGGGCTTTAGCCCGTCGTTTCCAAAAAATTGATATTAACGAACCTTCGGTTGCTGAAACCACTAAGATTTTACTGGGACTTAAATCAAAGTATGAAGAACATCATGGGGTTCGTTACACTCAGGCTGCAATCAGTTCTGCGGCCAGCTTGTCAGCTAAGCACATTAATGACCGTCACTTGCCTGACAAGGCCATTGATGTGATTGATGAGGCGGGCGCTAGAATGGTGATGCTGCCAGCTAGCAAACGTAAAAAAACCATCGGTCAGCCAGAAATTGAAGCCATTATTGCCAAAATAGCACGTATTCCTGAGAAGTCCGTATCGTCTACTGACAAAGATTTACTTAAGAACCTTGAACGTAACCTTAAGATGTTGGTATTCGGGCAGGACAAAGCCATTGAGGGCCTTAGCTCTGCCATACGTTTATCTCGAAGCGGCTTAGGTGCAGAGAAAAAGCCTGTGGGCAGTTTCTTATTTGCCGGCCCTACTGGGGTGGGTAAAACCGAGGTGACCAATCAGTTGGCATCATGTTTAAACATGAAGCTTATCCGTTTTGATATGTCTGAGTATACCGAAAGACATACGGTTTCACGTTTAATTGGTTCACCACCCGGTTATGTCGGTTACGAGCAAGGCGGTTTACTTACTGATGCCGTAATTAAAAACCCGCATTGTGTGGTGCTGCTAGATGAAATCGAAAAAGCTCACCCTGACATTTATAATTTGCTGTTGCAAGTCATGGATCACGGTACCTTAACCGATAATAACGGTCGCAAAGCAGACTTTAGAAATGTGACCTTGGTGATGACCACCAATGCTGGCGTTCAAGAGTCTATCCGTACTTCAATAGGCTTTAAGCAACAAGACAACAGCCTTAATGCGATGTCAGAAATTAATAAAGTGTTTTCACCAGAGTTTCGAAATCGTTTAGATTCGATTATTTGGTTTAATCATCTTGATATGACCATTATTGCTAAGGTTGTCGATAAGTTCCTTATTGAGCTGCAAGCGCAGTTAGATGAGAAGCGTGTCACCCTCGAGGTCACTGATGAAGCGCGCACTTTATTAGCTGAAAAGGGTTACGATAAAAATATGGGCGCTCGCCCGATGAGCCGTGTTGTTACTGAGTTAATCAAACGACCATTGGCTGATGAAATCTTATTTGGCAAGCTTGAAGCTGGTGGAATAGCAAAAGTTGATGTCAAAGATAATGAGCTGGTGATCAGTTGCGAATGTGAAGAGAAAGTCTCTTAAACCTTGTTAATTATTTGGCTCAAATAAAAATGGCTATCTGTTTTCAGATAGCCATTTTTTCTTGACGTTAATCGCCTAATTACTATTACTAAAAATTACTGCTAATTCTTAGTATTTGCCAGGATAGCTAGCAAATAAAAAACCCGACATTAAAGCCGGGTTTTTAATATATGAGGCAGGATTAACGTGCGCGGAAGACGATACGACCTTTACTTAAATCGTAAGGAGTCAACTGAACAGTGACTTTATCACCCGTTAAAATACGGATGTAGTTTTTGCGCATCTTGCCAGAAATGTGTGCTATCACTACATGACCATTTTCAAGTTCTACGCGGAACATTGTATTTGGCAAGGTCTCAAGGATAGTGCCCTGCATTTCAATGTTGTCTTCTTTCGCCATTAATTGGTTACCTTTATGCCTTCAAATATAAAAAATTCGCCGTATCATGCCGTAAAAAGCGCGAGCTGTAAAGGCTTGAAACACTAAAGCATAGGTTCTTTTTCAATATGTTGCCATCCTTGAGCTGTTAAGATTTGATAAGGACGATATAAACGCTTGTAATTCATTTTACGATTTTCATCAATTTGGTAGCCTAAATAAAGAAATTGCTTATGTTTTTGCTGCGCGAGCTGGCATTGCAATAAAATCATATATGACCCTAAGGAACGTTTTGCATATTCGGGGTCAAAATAACTGTAAATTGCCGACATTGAATGCGTCATCATATCGGTTACAGCAACGCCAATGAGCTTTTGTTGGTCATAAACTTCAATGAAGGTATCAGGTAGCCACTGGCAAGCAAGAAAGTCGTTAAACTGGCTCTCAGAGGGAGGATACATAGGACCATCAAAATGGCGACCAATAATATATTGTTCATATAATTGATAATGTGCCGCCGTACGCTCGTGCGTAACTTTCCAGGTTAAATCTTGATTATTCTTTAAGGTTCTTTTTTGTCTTTTGGATACCTTAAACTGGCCAACATCCACTCGAATGGACTGACAAGCCTGACAGCTAGGACATCTGGGTTTGTAAATTGAACTGCCATTACGTCTAAAACCCATTCCTAACAATTGTTCGAATAAGTTTGCGTCAAGTTCAGACTCTTGAATAACAAGTAATTGCTCTTGTAAACCGTCAATATAATTACAATCAAACGGCTGGGTTAGGCCAACGCTAATGCTTCTAGAACTCAAAATAGACCTCTTGTTGTAACCAAGTATCATCGTTAATAACTTGATTTCGTAATTGTTTTAGTTGAGCTAAAAATGCTTTTCTGGGAACGTCTACGGCGCCTAAATTGGCTAGGTGAGGGTTCATAATCTGTGCATCAATGAGTTTAAAACCCTTGTCGAATAAATGCTGGTTGAGCATAGCAAAGGCCGCTTTTGAGGCATTAGATTGACGATGAAACATTGACTCGCCACAAAACACGCTTCCCACTGCAATGCCGTATAAGCCGCCAACTAGCTCATCATTATCCCACACTTCAATTGAATGTGCTTTTCCCAGTTTATGCAGCTGTATATAGGCCTGCTGGATGTCAGATGAAATCCAAGTGCCTTGCTGTGTGAGCCTAGGTTGTGAGCAAGCATGGATAACCTCAGTGAAGGCTTTATTAATACTAAAGCGCCATGGACTTTTTTTGAGCAGCTTTAACATACTTTTATTTACTGCATGTCGCTTGGGGATAAAAATGGCTCTAGGATCTGGTGACCACCAAAGGATGGGGTCGTGTTCATTAAACCAAGGGAATATGCCTTGATAGTAGGCTTCCACAAGGCGTTGCGGGCTTAAATCACCACCAACAGCTAGTAAACCATTGGGATCTGACAATGCTTGTTGTGGATCAGGAAACAAAGGCAGTTTATTTAAATAGGACAGTGAGTTCACAATTGAGTATATTAATGAGTAGACCTTATGCATACGTTAGCGGAATTTTGCCTATGTTGAAACTCACAAACTGTTCTCGAGCACTTTTTAGTGCGATTTTGTTTATCTTAATCTCAGTGCCAGCAAGTGCGGCCTACGACCGAAATCAAGCTGTCCCAGTAGAAAAGGTTGTCTACGGCCAAGTTGAATCAATTAAACATGTCACTCAAACCCAGTTGGTGGAAGATCGAAATGTTGGCTGGAAAACATTTGGCGGCGCCTTGGTGGGCGGCGTTATTGGCCATCAATTTGGTGGTGGCTCAGGCCAAGATGTTGCAACTGTGCTTGGTGCGTTAGTGGGCGGCGCTGCTGTAAATCAGTATGGAAACACGACCAGAACATTAGAATATAAACTCATTGAAATGATGATAAACCTTGATGATGGTAGCCAAGTGATGGTGATTCAAGATCAAGATCCTGGCATGGCATTTAACGCAGGTGACGAAGTGAGGGTGGTTTATCTAAAAGGCTATGTCAGAGTTGATTTAGCCATGTAAGTCTGGATGTGATTTACACAATAAAAAAGGAGCCTAAGCTCCTTTTTTATTGTGTAAACGCACCTGAAACTAGAAACCGCGAGGTAAGGTACTTTTACCTGCCGCAGCTAGTTTTTCACGCCATAATTCTTTTGGCGTTTTACCACCAGAAGTTGACGTTGCTGGTGTACTTGCAACTTTAACAGCAGGCTTTTTAGCAACTGCTTTTTTTGCGACAACTGCTTTAACCGGCTTATCTGCTACAGGCGCAACAGCGGTTTGACCTTGTGTGGCTTCAAGGTGCATTTTCTCAAGTTCGCTAAAGCGTATCGACTTGCCGCCATCAATTTTGTACCAACTGCCTTTCTGTTCAATTTCAACAGATTTACCAGTTTGATTTTCAAGAGCCGCGGTTAATTCAGCGATAAGCGCTTCTTTTGTCAAGTTTGACATTTTGAGACCTATTTTTATTTATTGAATAGTTTATTTAATGTGTTCAACATCCCGTGGGCTAATTTTAATGTTTAATGTACTTAAAAGTCCAATTTATGCAAAAATCGCTCAGCTATTAGCCAATCTTAACAAGGGTTTTTCAATAAGTATTGGTCTGCGTTACACTATTACTATCAATAAATTTAGGGTTAGTTTTATGTCATTAACGTCTGTATCTCGCCAACAATTGTCTAAATATCTCAATGATTTTCTGAATGTGAATCAGTTTAAAGATTACGCTCCCAATGGGCTGCAAGTGCAGGGCACTGAACACATCAGCACGATTGTGACTGGCGTTACCGCTTGCCAAGCATTAATCGATCAAGCTGCAGCATTAAATGCAGACGCGATTTTAGTGCACCATGGTTTTTTTTGGAAAAATGAACCCGAAGTGCTTACTGGTATGAAATACCAAAGAATAAAATCACTAATGACCCACGATATGAATTTATTCGGCTATCATTTACCTTTAGATGCACATCAAACACTGGGTAATAATGCTGAATTAGCTAAAGAATTAGGTATTGTCGATGTTGAGGTGTGTACCGATATACCGCAAAATTTACTATGGCAGGGGAAATTTCCTCAGCCATTAACTGTTGCACAAGTTAATGCATTATTAACAGAGAAGCTTAATCGAGTGCCATTACACATTGGTGACGAGACTGAGGTTATTTCATCTATTGCTTGGTGTACTGGCGGGGCGCAGGATTATATTGATCATGCTGCAGGCTTGTACGTTGACGCCTTTATCAGTGGTGAAGTGTCAGAAAGGACCTTTCATTGCGCTATGGAGCAAGGGATCCATTACTTTGCCGCAGGTCATCATGCTACAGAGCAATTTGGTATAAAAGCTTTAGGTGAACATTTAGCCAATGAATTTGGTTTAACCCATCACTATATTGATATTGTGAACCCTGTGTAATGTTTGTCACCTGAGCGCAAAATAACTACAGATAAGGAATAAATGGATGACTGAGTATTTTTTACAAGCGTTTATATATTTATCAGCTGCAGTTATCGCCGTACCATTGGCTCAACGTTTAGGGCTTGGCTCAGTGCTTGGCTATTTAATTGCCGGACTGGTCATTGGTCCCATCATCGGCCTTGTTGGCAGTGAAACCAGCACCATTCAGCATTTTGCTGAATTTGGTGTAGTGATGATGTTATTTCTGGTGGGCTTAGAGTTAGAGCCTAAAATGCTGTGGTCCATGCGGCATCGTCTTATTGGCATGGGCGGCTTACAAGTTGGCTTGTCAGTGGGCGGTGTGATGGCCATTGCGATGTTATTTGATATTCAATGGTCAATCGCATTAACCATAGGTTTGATTTTTTCATTGTCTTCAACAGCAATTGTATTGCAGACCTTTAATGAAAAAGGCTTAATTAAAACGCCTGCCGGTCGAAATGCATTCTCAGTGCTTCTGTTTCAAGATATTGCCGTGATCCCCATGTTGGCGTTAATCCCATTGCTAGCGTTACCTGAATTAGTCGCAGTGACACAAACAGCGGTGTCTGAGGCAGCAGCCCATCATGAAGAGTTATCCTTGGTGGCTGAACTCTCCAGTGGTGTGTATGCCATCGTTTTAGTGCTCTCAATCGCTTTTGTTATTTTTGGCGGCCATTATTTAACTCGACCCATTTTTAAATTTGTTGCAGATTCTGGTGTCAGAGAGATTTCAACTGCTGCGGCATTATTGTTAGTTATTGGCATTGCGGCATTAATGAGTTTGGTTGAGGTTTCACCTGCTTTAGGCACATTTTTAGCAGGTGTGGTACTGGCTAATAGTGAGTTTAAGCATGAACTTGAGGCGAATATTGCGCCGTTTAAAGGTTTATTACTGGGGCTATTTTTCATTACCGTGGGGGCGGGGATTGATTTTGACATCTTATGGCAATATCTAGGAGCCATTTTAGCCATTACTTTTGGGGTGATGTTTTTAAAGGCATTGGTGTTATTTATATTGTCTTTTATATTCCGAATTACAGGTAGTGATAGGTGGCTGTTTACCCTAAGTCTCGCTCAAGCGGGTGAATTCGGTTTTGTGTTATTGAGCTTTAGCCAACAAAATGATGTATTACCCATTCATATCGCCCAGCCATTATCTATTGTGGTTGCCTTGTCGATGTTTTTGACTCCAGGCTTATTCATCTTCTATGAAAAGTTTATTGTGCCCAAATATGAAAAGAACTCAAACGAGCGGGAACAAGATACGGTTGATGAGCAAGGTGTGGTGATCATTGCCGGTATCGGTCGTTTTGGTCAAATAGTCAATCGATTACTGTTATCTAACGGGGTGAAAACGGTTGTACTAGACCGTCAGGCATCCCAAGTGGATACATTGAGAAAAATCAAAACCAAAGCCTTTTATGGTGATGCCACCAGGCCTGATTTATTAGAAACAGCAGGTGTTGCCAACGCTGCCGCCTTTGTCATTGCCATTGATGATCAGCAAAGTAGTATTGAGTTGGTTAAGTACCTTAAACATAAATACCCACAGCTTAAAGTCATCAGCCGTGCTTTTGACCGTGGTCATGGGCACTTATTGCGAGAAGCTGGCGCAGATTTTGTCGAGTCAGAAACCTTCCACTCCGCCCTGAAAGTTGGTGCGGCGTCGATGCGGGCAATGGGATTTTCTGATGAGTTAGTCAGTCAGCAAAAGCTAACATATCAAAGAGTTGAAAAAGAAGCGGCAGATGCCTTATATAAAGAATGGTTGAAGCGACCTGAAGGTGAACGCTATGGCAATGATTTCATCAGTCTGTTTATGCTTTACGAAGAGCGAATGAAGCAAGCCATTGAAGCAGATACAGAGGCTTATAATAGCCGTAACTTTGCCAAAGAGGCGCCTTGTGATAGCTCTGATGATTGTCAAAATCCAAGTCAAAAACCATCTCAAAGTCTAGTATAAATCTCAGCCTAAAATCTGAGTGCTAGTGCCATAAAAAAGGCCATCTTTTGATGGCCTTACTATTCAAGCTTTGTTGCTAATTACATGACTCGCATGCCAGGTTTCGCGCCTGCATGAGGCTCTAAAATCCAGATATCTTTTCCACCAGGGCCGGCGGCTAATACCATGCCTTCAGATTCACCGAACTTCATTTTACGTGGTGCAAGGTTGGCAACCATCACAGTGTGTTTGCCAATCAAATCTTCTGGTGCGTAAGCAGATTTAATGCCTGCAAAAACCTGCTTGGTTTCGCCGCCTAAATCTAACTCTAAACGGAGTAGTTTATTGGCTTTTTCAATATGCTCAGCTTTTGAAATAAGCGCGATACGCAAATCAACTTTGGCAAAATCATCAAAAGTAATTTCAGGGCTTAGGGGCTCTTTCTCAAGCTCAGTTTGAGTAGCTTCCGGCGCAGCATCAGTCACTTTACTTGTAGTTACTTGTAAGTTTTCAGTTGATGCCTCAATGATAGCTTCAATGCTTTTCATTTCAATGCGCTGTATTAATGCTTTAAACTTAGCAATTTCATGGCCAGCTAGATCTACAGCTAAATTATCCCATGTTAATGGCGTCTGTAAGAAAGCTTCAACATTGTCAGCTAGCTTAGGTAGTACCGGTTTAAGGTAAGTGACTAAGATGCGGAACAAGTTAAGTGCATTGCTACACACTTGATGGGCTTCATCTTGCTTGTCTTCTTGTTTGATTAACTGCCAAGGCGCGGCATCAGCAACATAGGCATTTGCCATGTCAGCTAAAGCCATAATTTCACGCATCGCTTTACCAAACTCACGAGTCTCATATAAATCAGCAATGATATCCTGTTTAGCTAAAAAGGCCTCAGTCAAAGTCATATCGTTGATTTTAGCTAACTTGCCGTCAAAACGTTTACTGATAAAACCAGCGGTACGTGAAGCTAAGTTCACTAATTTACCAACTAGATCAGAGTTCACTCGCTGTGCGAAGTCTTCTAGATTTAAATCTAAGTCATCAACACGGCTGTTTAATTTCGCCGCGTAGTAATAGCGAAGATACTCAGGATCTAAATTATCTAAATAAGTACGCGCTTTAATAAACGTGCCTTTTGACTTAGACATTTTGGCACCATTTACCGTAACATAACCATGTGCATAAACAGCAGTAGGTTTACGAATACCCGCGCCATCTAGCACTGCAGGCCAAAATAAACCGTGGAAGTTGACAATATCTTTACCAATGAAGTGATAAAGCTCTGTTGTAGAGTCTTTTTTCCAAAATTCGTCAAAATCAAGGTCACCACGTTTATCACATAAGTTTTTAAACGAGCCCATGTAACCGATAGGTGCGTCTAACCATACGTAGAAAAATTTACCTGGTTGCTCTGGTATTTCAAAACCAAAATAAGGCGCATCACGGGAAATATCCCATTGCTGCAGACCTTGTTCGAACCATTCTCTTAGCTTGTTGGCAATTTCAGGTTGTAGTGAACCTGATGCAAGCCATTCACTTAACATGGTTTCAAATGCAGGTAAGTCAAAGAAGAAATGTTCACTGTCCTTCATTACTGGCGTAGCACCTGACACGACCGAGTAAGGATTGATTAAATCTGTGGTGCTATAAGTCGCACCACAGTTATCGCAGTTATCACCATATTGATCTTCACTCTTACATTTCGGGCAAGTGCCTTTGACAAAGCGGTCTGGTAAAAACATTTCTTTTTCAGGATCGAATAATTGAGAAATGGTTTTGGTTTTAATGTAACCACCATCACGCAACTTCAGATAAATATCGCTGGCAAGCTCACGGTTTTCTTTACAGTGCGTGCTATGGAAGTTATCAAAGTTGATATTGAAATCAGCGAAATCTTGTTCATGTTCTTTTTGAACTTGAGCAATCATTTCTTCTGGTGTAATACCCAGTTGTTGGGCTTTCAGCATGATTGGGGTGCCATGGGCATCATCTGCACAAATATAGTGACATTCATGTCCACGAAGTTTTTGGTAACGAGACCAAATATCAGTTTGAATATACTCAAGCATATGACCTAAATGGATAGGACCATTTGCATATGGGAGGGCACTTGTCACCAGAATTTTACGTTGTGAATTTGTCATTTTGTCTCAACAATCGATTACACCAAATATATGTTGATGATACTAACCGATCAAAGTGATTATTTCATCAAACAACAACAAAATGGGCTAAATTTGCGCTCATTTTTCTTGAATTCTGGTACACTTGAACAAATTTATCGCTGGGAGTTCTGCTTTTGTCTACTTCGCATACAGATTATCAATTAAGTGCTGACCTATTAGGTCCCGTGTTGAGTATTTTAGATGCATATCAAGATCCATATTTAGCCGAAGGGCTTGTATCTGCAGGTTGTGTCACTAAGCTTTCAATTGAAGGCAAACGTTTATCACTTGGGTTAGTTTATCCATACCCATGTATGACGCAATATCGTGATACTGTCATGGATGTGACTAAAAAATTAGCCGTACTTGATGCTATTGATGAAGTAGAGTGCGAAATTGATTTTCAGCCAAGAGTATTTTCTGCGGTTAGCTCTGTAGCGCCATTGCCAAATATTAAGCAAGTCATTGCTGTGGCTTCAGGTAAAGGCGGCGTGGGTAAATCAACCACGGCAGTTAACCTTGCATTAGCTTTAAAAGCAGAAGGTGCTGAAGTGGGCATCTTAGATGCTGACATTTACGGTCCTTCAATTCCTATGATGCTGGGTTTACAAGGTTTTAAACCGACTTCACCTGACGGGAAAATGATGACCGCAGCCAGTGCTCATGGCATTACTGCCCAATCAATCGGCTTTATGTTAGGTGATGGCGAAGCTGCAGTATGGCGTGGCCCAATGGCGGCCGGTGCTTTAAATCAGTTATTAACTGAAACCCAGTGGCCAGAACTTGATTATTTGGTTATCGATTTACCACCTGGAACCGGTGATATCCAATTAACCCTTTCGCAAAAATTTCCTGTGAGTGGCACGGTTGTGGTGACTACACCGCAAGATATTGCCCTTGAAGATGCGAAAAAAGGCATTACCATGTTCCAAAAAGTGGATATCCCAGTGTTAGGGATTATTGAGAACATGAGTTTTCATTTATGTCCAGAATGTGGCCATAAAGAACACCCATTTGGTACTCATGGTGGCAGTAAAATTGCCGAGCGTTATGAAGTACCGTTATTAGGTGCTTTGCCGCTTAATATCAACATTCGTGAATCAATGGATGAAGGTAACCCTGCAGTTGTGAGTCAGCCTGATTCTGAAGTGGCAGGGATTTATCGTGAGATCGCTCGTAAAGTTGGGGCTCAACTAGCCAAACAACAAAGTAAAAAGACAGTATCAATTAGTATTTCAGACGACGAGTAAGGTTTTAAATAATGAATTCTCCGCAATGTGTCATTATCGGTATCGCGGGTGCGTCAGCATCAGGTAAAAGTTTAATTGCTCAAACTATTTTTGAAGAGTTAAAGCGTGATTTAGGTACCGACCAAATTGGCGTAATCAATGAAGATGCCTATTATCGCGACCAGAGCCATTTATCAATGGAAGATCGTGTTAAAACCAATTATGACCACCCTAAAGCATTAGATCATCAGTTGTTGGCTGAGCATCTAAAACAGCTAAAACGAGGCGAGTCGGTTGATATTCCTTGCTACAGCTATAAGGAACATACTCGTATTGGCAAGACCTTAGATATGCAACCTAAAAAGGTGATTATTTTAGAAGGTATCTTATTATTAACGGATCCTAAACTGCGTGAATTAATGGATGCCAGTGTATTTATGGATACGCCGTTAGATATCTGTTTTTTACGTCGTCTATCACGTGATGTTGCTGAGCGCGGGCGTACCATGGAATCTGTGATTTCTCAGTATAAAGCGACCGTTAGGCCGATGTTTTTACAATTTATTGAGCCATCTAAGCAACATGCTGACATTATCGTGCCTCGTGGTGGTAAAAACCGTATTGCAACCGATATTCTTAAAGCAAGAATACAGCATTTATTGGCACGCTAGATATTAGCACGCTTAATATAGCCGTGTTTTGCGGATTAAAATTGTATTAAGATAAAATGATGACACAGAAAGGCTCCTACAAATGGGGCCATTCTTTTGTGTAAAACCGCTTGAATCGACATGCTAATATCAAGCTGGCAGTCAGATAACACTCAGGAACGAGAATGGCATCAGTATTTGTTAATGGATTACCACAACAGCAAATTAACCCACTGGATAGAGGTTTAGCCTACGGTGATGGTGCATTTGCCACCATGCGTGTGTTACAGGGTAAGGTGTTATTCATTGATGAACATATTGAGCGATTGCAGCAAGCATGTTTGCGTTTGGGCTTTGCATTACAAAATCAACTTGAGTTAATAAATCAGCTTGAGCAGCACGGCCAGGTTTTAAACCAAGGCTGTATCAAAATACTCATTAGCCGCGGTGTAGGTGGTCGAGGTTACAGTGCCCCAGACATTGTGGAGCAAACAAGCGTCATTTCCTTACATGATATTCCCGCTCACTATCAGCAATGGCAACAGCAGGGGATCAGTTTATCTTTAGCGGCGATTAGCTTAGCGCGCCAACCAATACTTGCTGGGATGAAACACCTTAATCGGCTTGAGCAAGTACTGATAAAGCAAAACCTATTACCACAAGGTTGCGATGACTGGCTGGTACTTGACACCGATGGCAATGTGGTTGAATCATCAATGGCCAATGTCTTTATTGTAGAAGGCCAAAATGTTTATACCCCAGCAATCAGCCACAGCGGTGTATCAGGGGTGATGCGACAACAAGTTATTATCGCGTTATTAGAAAACAACATTAACGTTTACGCTGAACCAATCAGCTTATCCAGGCTTAAGCAAGCAGATCATGTTTTTATCAGCAACAGCCTGTTGGGCGTTGTTAATATTAATCATCTTGATGATAACCAATATTCCAGCTGGCCTATGAGCCATAACTTAATTAAACAGTTACAATTATCACTCTAATATGAAAAAAATACTGACCGTTTTACTCGCATTTTTGATGACCCTAACCACAGTGGCTTGCATTGTCGGTTACTGGGGATATCAACAGATAATTGCTTATCCCAATCAGACTCTCACCGTCGATGCGCCTGTTGAGTTAACTATTTCACAGGGCATGAATGTCACCAAGCTTGCTAAAGATTTAGAGCATAAACAATGGCTAACAGATAGCTGGAAATTAAAATATCTGGTTAAGCTTAAACCTGAATATGCCCATATCAAAACAGGCTTATATCAAATTGAGCCGGGTGACAGCTTGGCCTCTTTACTGAATAAGATTAATTCGGGTGACCAAATCAGCTTTTCAGTAACGTTAATCGAAGGCAAGACCATTAAGGAATGGCAACAAGTGTTGGCCACATCACCGCATCTAACTTTTGATGAGCAAGTGTTCAATCGAGTGTTATTGAAAAATGGTGACGATTCAAATTTACCAGAAGGTAAGTTTTTCCCTGAGACCTATCAATATCATGCAGGCGATAGTTTAGAGTCGGTGCTGCAACGCAGTTATACATTAATGCAAACCACTTTAGAGGCTGCGTGGCAACAGCGCGATAAAGATCTTAAACTAAAAACACCCTATGAGTTATTGATCATTGCTTCAATCATCGAAAAAGAAACAGGCAAGCCAGAAGAGCGCGATTGGGTCGCTGCAGTATTTAATAATCGCTTAAAATTAGGCATGCGTCTTCAAACAGATCCGACCGTTATTTATGGCATGGGCGATCGCTACCAAGGTAATATCACTCGCAGTGATTTACGAGAACACACGGCATTTAATACTTATCGTATAAATGGTTTACCGCCAACACCGATTGCAGCGCCAAGTAAAGCTGCTTTGTTTGCAGCAGCAAAACCTGCTGAAGTCGATTATTTATACTTTGTCTCAAGAAATGATGGCAGCCATGTTTTTTCAAAGACACTTGCACAACATAACCGTGCAGTTAACGAATATCAGAGAAATAGAAAATGAGTAAAAACAACGCTAAATTCATTACAATTGAAGGATTAGAAGGCGCGGGTAAGTCCAGCGCAGTTGAATTAGTAAAGCAAATTATTACAGACCATTGTCATCAAGCGCCAATATGCACCCGTGAGCCAGGCGGTACGCCATTAGCAGAAAAAATTAGAGATTTAGTCAAAATTGCTGATGATAGTGATCCACTGTGTGATGAGGCTGAATGTTTACTGTTTTACGCAGCCCGTACTCAGTTAATTTCAAATGTCATTAAGCCCGCTTTAGCCAACGGAACTTGGGTATTAGGCGATAGACATAACCTCTCGTCGTTAGCTTACCAAGGCGGCGGTAGAGGATTAATGCCATTAGTAAAATCCATTAGTGATGCTTGCTTACAGGGCTTCAAGCCCGATTTAACCCTTTATTTAGATATTGAACCGCAATTAGGCTTAGCCCGCGCAGCCAAACGTGGTGAGTTAGATCGCATCGAGCAACAAGAATTGGATTTCTTTATTCGTGCTCGAGAAACCTTTTTAGCGTTTGCTGCTGAAGATAGCTCAATTTTAGTTATTGATGCTAGTAAACCCATTGATCAAGTCCATGAACAGATCCGAGTCGCATTAGCAGCGAATCTTGTGTAATGGTAATGACCTTGATTAAAACAGCGTAAAGTGAGTCATTGATGCAAGCTTTTGGATTAAATCAGTTGCCCTGGTTAGATGAACCGTTTCAGCGATTCTTAAATGAGTTAGCAAACGGGCATAGTGCTCACGCACAACTGTTAACCATAGATACCGGTCTAGGAGGGTATTTATTTGCTCATGAAATGGCCCATGCCGCCATGTGCCAAAACTTAACCCCTGTTGGGGCATGCGGTCAATGTAAAAGCTGTCTGTTATTTAAAGCGGGAACACACCCTGATTGTCATGTGATTAAAGCTGATGGCAATCAAATCAAGGTCGATCAAATTCGCGACTTATGTCAAAAATTAACGGTCACAGCCCAGCAAGGCGGTCAACGTGTCGCCATTATTCAAAACTGCGAGCAATTTAATTTAGCGTCAGCCAATGCGTTATTAAAAACCTTAGAAGAGCCGGGTAATAATATTTTAATTATTTTACAAACAGACGTGCCTTCAAGATTGTTAGCAACCATTAAAAGTCGCTGCCAGAATGTGGCCTTTAATGCCCCTGATAGACGCCAAGTATTAGCTTGGCTGTCTTCCCATCAATTATTACCACAACCTCCTTATGGCGAGAAAGCCCATGATGTGACTTGGTGTTTAAGTATGATTGGTGGGCCGTTGAAATTAGCTGAAAGCCTAGGTAATCAACATTACCAACAACTACTGCAATATCGAGTCGATTGGGCAAACAGTATTAAATCAGGACATTTGACTGGCAGTTTAATTAAGTTATCAGAGCAACAAATTATTGATGCACTTAATGTTTTATATTTGTACTTAAGGCAATATGTGTTAAAAAGTAAAGAGCTCGACGCATTAGCTGCGAGTAACATCATTGGTTTCTCATCGAAAGTCGCGCAAATGTGCCAAAAATTAGCGACGATGGCGAGTATAAACGCGCCTGCATTATGTCAAGACTACATTCTTGAATTTAGACAACTTATTCATTACAGACAATAGAATTACACTATGACCGATCTTGTTGTAAATTTTGATACTCTGCACCAGTTGTACAGAGCATATATGCCATTCATTAAACCTGCGGGTTTGTTTATTTCGACCACAGAAAGCCACTTTCTAGGTCAGGAGTTATCCATAGCTTATAAGTTGCCAGGTACTTCACAAATGGCTGATTTTCAAGGTGTGGTGGTGTGGATTAATCCACTTGGTGCATCAGGCGGCCGACCTGCGGGTATTGGCGTAAAAATAAAAACCGATCCTGAAAGTCATAAACATCATATTGAAAAGCTGCTTTCTACTCAGTTATCTTCAAGTGACATGACTTGTACCATGTAATAGTTAAACAAGGGTACTGTAAAGGTTCTTCCTCTATCATAGGTTTTATTTGGCTAATACAATTAAGTTAAACAAAAAATGTCAAAACCAAATCTAACCTTTGATTAAACTGTGGTAACTGCTGATATGAAAATCAGCTTGAAAGATAATCCTCCCCTAGGTATTCTTGCTGGCTTGTTTAAGCCTTTAAAGAATCATCATGTTAATCGACTCTCACTGTCATCTAGACCGCTTAAAATCCGCGCCAGATCAAGCTAGTTTGCACGCTATTGTAGATGCTGCAAAATCTCGCGGGGTTGAATATCTTCTTTGTGTTAATGTTCGCCAGCAAGGTTTTGAAGCCATGCGCGATAAAATGGCCGACTTTGATAATATATTCTTATCATCAGGGGTGCATCCACTTGACGTTAAAGACGGTCTCAATGTCAGTGAAATTAAGCAATTTGCCACTGATAAAAAAGTCGTGGCAATTGGTGAAACCGGCCTTGATTATTTTTATGCCCCTGAAACGAAAGTATTGCAGCAACAATGCTTTGAACAACAAATAGCCTTAGCCGTAGAGGTGAATAAGCCGCTGATTGTTCACACTCGTGATGCCCGCGAAGATACTATTAACATGTTAAAAGCTGGCTACGCAGACAAAGTGGGTGGGGTATTGCATTGTTTTACAGAAAACTGGGAAATGGCCAAAGCAGCGATTGATTTAGGTTTTTATATCTCGGTGTCAGGTATTGTCACTTTTAAAAATGCCGGTGAACTTCGTAGCGTGATCCGTAAAGTACCTAAAGACAGGCTACTGGTTGAAACTGACTCACCGTATTTAGCGCCAGTACCGCACAGAGGGCAAGAAAACCAACCAGCTTTTGTGCGAGATGTTGCTGAGTTTGTTGCCGAGTTACGGGGTGAGAAATATATCGATTTAGCCGAATATACCACGGAGAACTTTTTTAACTTGTTCAAAGAGGCTGCAATATTAGCCAAGCGTTAACTTACGCTTTTGTGGTAAATTTTGATATTAAGTTTAGGCTGAATTTTAGGCAAAAAGAGACCCAAAACTATCCAATTGTTCTGGGTCTAGGGGAACGGCTCTTTTAGAAAAGAGCCTTGCGCTACTGTCGAAAACCAATTTCACTAAAAATCTTACTTCTCAGTATAGACCCGTTAATCATACTTTGCCTAAAAATCGCGCAACCGGTCAGTGTTTTATGCCGCAATAGCTTAACAACTAGCGCCTACTGATAATTGTTAAACGATAAAAGTCGCTGAATTATCGGCAATAAAGTGTATCTACTCTATTTTATCTTTTACCAATTCTCTTGGTAAATTATTTTTCAATCTATGGCCTAAATGCTTTACCACCCCTAATGGACTGTGGTGATGAGTGACAATCATTTCGCCCTTTGGGGTTAAGTCTAAATCGCTAAAGCTATCAGTGGCGATATCACGGCCCATTAAAAAGTCTTTCGCTTGTTGAGCATCAAGTTCGATAATTTTATCGTCTGAGCTGATATAGCGCCTAAGGCAGATAATGGCTTCATGTTTCACCTTAAAGCCTTTTTTCATCACATCGGCCAATTTGACCCCAATGCGTTGATAACGCATTAAACCGGTGAAATCGTTAAATTCAGCTGGAAATAACCAATACTCATCATCACGGATCATCACCGTATGATCTGCAGGTAAAGTGAGATTAAAGGTGGTGCTAAAGTATTGTTCAATGGCGGATACTTGTTTGGCATTCGCAACAGAAAACGGGAAGTTACGCTGAGGCTTAGGCTGCTTTTTAATTCGTTCAACAGATGCGGTTTTAGCAATTTTAGCGACGAAGAAACCTTCGCTATCATAAATTTGTGGCCAAACGTGTAAAAAACCTTCTTGGGTACAGGCTTGTTCTGCGCCAGGGAATAAATCAGTTAGAGGAATAAATTCAACCGCATCGGCATAGGTTTGTTTTAAAAATTGACAAATTTGCTGATTTTCAAGCTGACTTAAGGTGCAAGTGGAATAAACCAATGTGCCACCGGGCTTTAAGGCTAAAAAGGCGGATTGGATCAGCTGTTTTTGAGTCTCGGCAATATCAACAACATCATCTAATTGCCAGTTTTTAAGCGCATTAACGTCTTTTCTAACCGTACCTTCGCCACCGCATGGTGCATCGAGCAACACAGCATCAAACTTTTCAAATAAATACTCCCCAAAGACTTTGCCATCAAAATGGGTGAGGGCACATTGCTTTACGCCCATTCTAAGCACGTTGGCGTGCAAAATTTTAACGCGACTGGCAGAGTACTCATTAGCAATTAATAAGCCTTGATTATCCATTAAGGCGGCTAACTGAGTCGTTTTTGAGCCAGGCGCTGAGGCGACATCGAGGATCAGTTTACTGTGGTTATCATTTTGTAGCAGCGCAACAGGTGGCAACATCGAACTGGCTTCTTGGATATAAAATAAGCCTTGAATATGCTCAATCATATTACCAATTTGCACATCATCGCTGACTGAAACCCAAAACCCTTCAGCGCACCAAGGGATAGCTTCAAACTGCCAGCCATTATCAGTCATTATTTGGGTAAATTGCGCCACGGAAATCTTTAAAGTATTTACTCTGATTGATTTACGTAAAGGACGATTACAGGCAGCAATAAAGTCGTCCATATTAAGATGTGCGGGGAGTTCTGTAGCAATATGGGTTAAGTATTGCGGATTTATTTGAGCCATAGTAAAAATATCGATAAAACAACTGTGTAATAATGCGATAGATTATATCATGCATTTTCACGGTGTCGCTCACCCTGTTAAAGAAAGCGCAACCAACACATTCGCTAACAGATGATGTTGAAAACTACAGCTGTGAAAAATAACGGAGTATTCAGTGCTAAATAGAGTTTGGTTGTTTTTTTTCTTAACGGCAGCAATCGCCATAATCGTGCAATTGTTTAATGGCCATGTTGAGGTATTAGGGGAGTCGGTTAAAGCTATTTTTAGTAGCGCTAAGTTAGCTGCTGAAATATCCATTGGCTTAATTGGTGTATTAGCGCTATGGATGGGGCTGATGCAAGTGGGTGAGAAAGCCGGTGTGGTTACGGTATTTGCTAAACTATTTGAGCCGTTATTATCAAAGTTAATGCCAGAGGTGCCAAGGGGGCATAAAGCTTACGGCAGTATCACCATGAATCTCACCGCAAACATGTTAGGCCTAGACAATGCAGCTACACCGCTTGGTCTTAAAGCGATGCAAGACTTACAAAGCCTAAACCCAAATAAAGACGTGGCTACCAATGCGCAGATCTTGTTTTTAGTGCTCAATACTTCCTCAGTCACTTTAGTGCCAGTGACGGTATTTTTGTATCGAGCTCAGCAAGGTGCAGTCAATCCTGCAGATGTGTTTTTACCTATTCTATTAACCACAGTGGCATCAACCTTAGTGGGTTTATCTGTCGTGGCAATTGTTCAGCGTATTTCTTTAATCAATAGTGTGGTGCTGGCTTATGGCGCAACTTTGTTTAGTATATTAATTGCGGGTGTGTTTTATTTATTAACCCTATCTGCTGAAGCCATTGGAACATTATCGACTGTATTAGGTAATGGCATATTATTAGCCTTAATTATGAGTTTTATCCTGATTGCTGGTTACCGCAAAGTCGCCATTTATGATGAGTTTGTCGAAGGGGCCAAAAGCGGTTTTTCCCAAGCAATAATGTTAATTCCATATTTGTTGGCAATGTTACTCGCCATTGGATTATTGCGCTCATCGGGCGCCCTTGACTTTGCCCTTCAAGGCATAGCAGGCCTAGTGAGCTTGTTGGGGTTTGACAGCCGTTTTGTCGATGCCATGCCTACGGCGTTAATGAAACCATTTAGTGGTTCAGGGGCAAGGGCGATGATGTTAGAAACGATGGAGCATCATGGGGTAGACTCTTTTGCGGGTCGTTTATCGGCGATTTTTCAAGGAAGCACAGAAACCACCTTTTATGTACTTGCGGTGTACTTTGGCTCTGTCGGTATTCGAAATAGCCGCCATGCATTGGGCTGTGGCTTAGCGGCAGACGTCGGCGGAATAATGGCTGCCATCGCCGTTTGTTATTGGTTTTATGGCTAAGCACAACAGCTATTAAACGAGCAATAAAAATCGGCAAATGCCGATTTTTTATTGGATGTTATCTACGCGCAGAAAGGTTATAAAGGCTTCACTTGTTCAGGTTTCCATTTACGCCATTCGGCTTTCATTTTGTTATGCAGGGTAAATCTTTCATCGAGAGCTAATTGATTCGTTTTATCCGTTACTTCCTCGGTCACGACTGAAATGCCACCTGAAAGCAGCGTTTCAAGAGAGCCTGTTTCAATTTGAGCGCCAGAGAAAATACCCACTTCAAGTTTTATACCTGATGCATCCCAAAACTGACTTGTTTGATTCACTAAGTGGGCATATTGTTTTTCAATGTGTGAATACATTAATACTTGGTTGCCATTGTAAGATAATGAGTAACCATCCACTTGCCCAATAGCAATACCTCTGAAGAAAATTGGGGTGCCAATTTTTATCGAACCAAGCTGACTATCAACTAGGGTCACTTTTAATGCATCTTCATCGATATCCGCATCGTAACGCGCAGCTAGGAGACCATCAAACTGTGTTGCTTGTCGTTCTGACGTGCCAGGTAACACGCCAATGTAAGGGCCGGTTATCAAGGTTTCTGGCGCTTTAATACCCACTAATGAAATTTGTGCATCGACGACAAAAAATTCACTGTCTTCTTTGGTGAAATGTTGTGCGTATTCACCATAAAGATAAGCACTCACGGTTAAGTTGGCTAAGTCTTGATTGAGTTTAACCTGTTGGATCACACCCACTTGATGGCCTTGATAACGAATCGCTGCTTTTGCAGCTACTTTGGCATCAGCTGGTAGTGATAGTGTTATGGCTTTGGCCTGTTTTAGGGCCAGCTCTTTAGAATCATATAAACGAGTTTGATTGCCTTGTTGGTTTTCTGGCAACAAACCTAGGCTAATACTGCCTTTTAAGGCGCCTTCTAATGGAGCGATATCAACATCAATGCCAGATAAACTTGCATTGATACTGGCGGCATCATTTCGCCAAAATACGCTGTTACTTCGAACCAAGTTAGTAAACCTTTTTTGAATGGCCACCGTGATTGAAAACTTATCAGTTTGACTGTTCCAATTTACTTCTGAGACAGAGCCAATACGCATTTTTTTGTAATAAACCGGTGAGCCATGAGCTAAACCTGCGCCATCAATACTGTCTAGCGCCAAGGTACTCATTGATGATTTATTCAAGGCCGTTAAGGCTTGATCAGCAGATTGATATAACGAAAATTTTGCTTGAGGTTTAACTACAGCCTTAGCTTTACCTGGCACCAAAGATACAGCGCCAGCAAGCAGGGTATTAATATCTCGGGTTTTGACCTTTACGCCATCTAAGGAGGCATCTATGGCAAGCGCCGATTCAGACACAAAATAACTGTCCACAGTGAGTAATGATGAATATTCAGGCTGAATGTCCACTGAGTATTCAACACGGCTAAAGTCATCAGATAATTTTACTTGGCTAATCTCACCAATAGGCATTTGTTTGTAACGCACCTCAGCCCCAGCGCTTAAACCACTGTGTTCATCAGACGTTAATTTGATGGTCAACTGGCTAGCTTGCATAAGGTCCGGTGCTTGAGATTGTAATTGATACTCTTGTGGCAGCGCGTTGTCGCTCACTCCAGGTAGTACATTGACTACACTACCAGTGATCAACCTTGCAGCGTGCTTAACGCCCTCTAAAGAAATATCAGCACCTGCAATCCAAAATTGGGTATCTGCGTTTAATAAGTGTTGGTATTGACTATCAAACTTAGCTAAAAACTTCACGCCGTTTTCAGTTAGTTGGGTTTGATGAATCTTACCCACATCAATGCCGCGATAAACTAACGTTGAGCCTTGATTAATCTCATCAGCATTATCGGCTAGCAGAGTGAATTCGATGCCTTTGACAGCACTTTCTTCATCAGGGTAAAGCACAAAGTTGTCACCATTTTGCGCCGCGGCAGAATTAGCGACTGAATTAAAACTAATTCCGCCAGCGAGCAGCGATGCCAAGCTTTCGGTATTGACTTTAATGCCCGACATAGACGCATCAATTTTTAGACCTGACACGTTCCAGAACTGGGACTCTTGTGTCACTAAATGGGCGTACTGTTGCTCGATAAACGTGCTGATATTAATGGTATCGCTGTCAATTAAGCGATAGTTTACAACTTTCCCTACAGGTATTTGACGGTAAAACACCATTGAGCCGATATCCAGTGAGCCTAATTTTGAGGTGGTCAGCGTAATAAGCACCCCATTAGTATCAGGAAGCATAGTTGGCGCATCTTTTAAGGCGACAAATTCAGATGCTGAGCTGCCATCACCGGGTTGAACGGCAATATAATTGCCTGAAAACAAGGTATCTAAACCTTCAATACCAGTGATACTGGCTTTAGGCGTGACCAACCAGAACTTGGAATTTTTATTGAGAAATGGTTCAGAGCGATAATCCATAATAATTTTGACATTAACGCCAGACAATTCATTGTCGATACTGATATCTGTCACCTTACCAACGGTCAAACCTTGGTATTTGACTAAGGTTTTACCGATATCGATACCAACGGCATTAGGGAAGTGCACAATAATCTCGATACCTGATTCTTTGATGCTTTTTACACCAAGCCAAGCGCCAAGGGCCAAGGCAACAATCGGTAATAACCAAATCGGCGAGAATAATTTCTTTTTAACAACTTTTGGTGATTCAATTTGTGTCATTGTTTTTTTCCAAGCGATCCCAAAGTAAACGAGTATCTAATACCTTTGCTGCTAACTGAGTCAGTAAAATGACTAACGCAAATGCGGTTGCTGCAGGTGCGGGTTTAGCATCAAGTAATTGCCCCATATTAACGACGGCGACAGTTAACGCAATAACAAATAAATCCAGCATCGACCATCTGCCAATCCATTCAATAATATGAAAGCCTATCATGAGTTTCTTTTTAGAAACTGGCAGATTAAAGCTAATAGCGATTAAGTAAATCGCTAAGCCTATAATTTTTAGCCAAGGTACCAATATACTGGCAGTAAAGACAATAATGGCAATAGGGATCATGTCAGAGTGAACCAAATGCACAATACCAGTAAATATGGTGTCATAGGTGACTTTGCCCTGATTGGTGAGCACAGTGATTGGGTAGATATTAGCTGGTATCAGCAAAATGGCTGCGGTAATCAATAACGCCCAACTTTGCTGTAAACTGGCATGATTACGTGTTTGGATTTTAGAATCACAGCGACTACAACGGTCACGACTGATGTTATTGATTTTTCGACAAACAGTGCATAAACAAAAACCGATTTGTATTCCTTGCCGCGCAGGAGTGTTAGCGCTCATAAGCCATTCCCCACATATGTTCTAAATTATATTCCCGTTGTAAAAATAAGATAACTAAAAACAGCATACAAAAACAGAAGGTGCCCATGCCTAAATAAATATCTGAGAAGTCAGACAAGTTAAACGCAGCTACTAAAAATGAAATGACGTAAATTTCAAGCATAGTAAGTTGCGATAAGGTCGCATGGTTTTTAAGCAGTGCGCGATATGTCTTTTGCCAAAAACAGGAGTGCAATTTAAGTTTAACTATGGTGACTTGTAATAAAATCGATAAAATTAATAATCCCGGGGCAATGACCGCTGCCGCCATCACAGCGATGCCAACTATCCAATAACCTTGCAGCCACACCGTCACAGCCGTTTCAAAAACTGTTGTTGTTCGCACACTGCCTAAAAAGTTGATTTCTATGATGGGTAAAAAGTTAGCCGGAATATAAAATAATAATGCCGCGATACACAAGGCAAGCATGCCATTGATTGAGCAGTAAGGAACGTCATAAAGTGCCGTATGGCAGCGAGGGCATAACGCGCGAACATTAGACGGTAAGGCGCGCTTTTGAACGGCTAAGTCACAGGAGCGGCATAATATAATGGTGTTCGGGTCAAGACTTTTCGGCATAGATAAAGGAAAACCGTCCATGTAGTGAAATATTAATGAGCAATAAAATAATAAAAAACGCTTTGTTTTGATTAAAAACACAGTGGAAATATTATTTATCAAGTTACAATAAAACCTAATAATACCAGAATAATCAGAATACTTGCATCAGAAGTTAGTTCTATGACACTCTATGCACTGTATATAAAAACAGTAAGAGGTTAATCATGGCTGTAATAACAAAGTTTGTCGTGGTAAGAGAAGGGGTTGAGAAGATGACGTTTACATCTAAGAAAGAAGCTGACGCCTACGACAAAATGCTCGACATTGCGGATAACTTAGTGCCTTTTATTTCTGGCGCTGAGCTGGAAATAGAGGAAAATAGTGTCGAAAAACTTGCTTTTTATCTTGCATCTAACAAGGATGAACTTGCAAATTTATTAAAAGGGATCGTAAAGCCTAAAGCGGCTACACCCAAAACAGCAAACAAAAAAGCCACTAAAAAAGCGGCTGCAGAATAATAAAAACCTCACTTAGGATGGAAAATGAAAGCTGAGTTTTATGACACATTAAACCGCCAAGTACTGGCATTAATGACCGGTGAAGACGACCTTATTGCAGGAATGGCAAACTTTTCAGCGTTATTAAATGACAACTTAGATGATATAAATTGGGTTGGCTTCTATATTAAGCGTGAAGAACAACTCGTTCTTGGTCCGTTTCAAGGAAAAGTTGCTTGTACACGTATTGTGATCGGTAAAGGTGTATGCGGCACAGCAGCGGCAAATGATGAAACACAATTAGTGGCAGATGTGCATCAATTTGCAGGACATATTGCCTGTGATGCTGCCAGTAATTCTGAAATTGTAGTCCCTGTTCGCCAAGGCAATGACGTAGTTGCGGTATTAGATATTGATAGCCCATCATTGAATCGTTTTGATACAGACGATAGAAAAGGCTTAGAAATGCTAGTAAAAAGCTTTGAATCTTGCCTATTTGCTTAATTAGCGACCAAATATAGCAAATTGCGGGTCGCAATCGCTGCCATGAGCTTTATAATACCGAACAGCGCGCATTGCTATGGATAAAATTTATTTACTGTAAAATTACAGCTAAGTGAGTTAATTTGTTAAAGCATGTTTCAATTGCTTTAGCAATCGAATAAGAAGTGCTAATTTGAACGTTAAGCAAGATCTGTTTAACGAAAGATAAACGACTGTACTCGCAAAGAAAGCTGAGACTCAGTCCCTTTTATAACGTGGAAGTAAAAATGGAATCAACAGACAAGTTGACCGACACCAACGCAGTTTTAGCGTATTTATATGAAACATTTCCTTTATGCTTTATTGCAGAAGGTGAAACTAAGCCATTAAAAATTGGGTTGTTTCAAGATTTAGCTGCTAGGTTGGCTGATGATTCTAAAGTAAGTAAAACACAATTACGTGTAGCACTTAGACGTTATACAAGCAGCTGGCGCTACTTGAAAGGCGTTAAAGCGGGTGTTCAACGTATCGATCTTGACGGTCAAGATTGTGGCGAATTGGAGCAAGAACATATTGACCACGCTCAACAAACGTTGAAAGAAGGTCAAGAAAAAGCCAAAGCTAAGCGTCAAGCTGTAGCGGCTAAAGCGGCCCCTAAAAAGCCAGCAAGAAAACCTGCAGCTAAAGCGCCGGTTAAAAAAGACCGTCCAGCTAAGCCTGCAAAACCTGCAGCGCCTAAAATTAATTATGTTGCTGCTAAATTTGACGAGCTTAAGCAAAAACAACGTGTTAGTGTCAAGTTAGGGCAAAACCCTGTACCTGGTGTTATCACTGACATCAAGAAAGAAGATATCCATGTACAGCTTGATACTGGATTAATCGTAAAAGTTCGTGCAGAGCATATTTTATTATCGTGATCATTTAAGGAGTAACTTGTTGATGCGAAAACTCACTTTGGCTGCGTCGATTGCCACTTTATTTGTCGGTTTTTCGGCTTGGGCAATAACACCAACGATTCAAATCAACGAGTTACCTAAACTTGAGCAAGAGCCTCAACACAAGGTTGCGAGTAAAAGGGTAACGAATTTATTTACTCGTTCTCACTATCATCGCTTTGAACTTGATGATGCTTTTTCTGAGTTGATTTACGAAAGATATTTGCAACAACTTGATTTTCGTCGCAATGTTCTAACTCAAGCTGATGTTGATACTTTTAAACAGTATCAGCATTCGTTTGACGATATGGTCAAATCTGGCAATATCTCACCTGCCTTTGATATGTACTCCCTAGTACAAAAACGTCGTTATGAACGTTTTACTTATGCACTTACTTTACTTGATAAAGAATTCGACTTTACCGAAGCTGGTGACGCTTACGAATTCGATCGTGAAGAAGCTGCTTGGCCAAAAGATGAAGCTGAATTAAATGAGTTATGGCGTCAGCGAGTTAAATATGACGCACTTAACCTAAAACTTGCCGGTAAAGATTGGAAAGAAACCGCTGAAGTATTAGGTAAGCGTTATAACAATGCCATTAAACGTTTAAGCCAAACTCAAAGTGAAGATGTATTCCAAGGTGTGATGAATGCCTTTGCGCGTACTGTAGAACCCCATACGAGTTATTTATCTCCCCGTAATGCTGAACGTTTCCAAATGGAAATGAACCTGAGCCTTGAAGGTATTGGTGCAGTTTTACAAATGGATGATGATTACACAGTAATTAAAAGTTTAGTTGCTGGTGGCCCCGCTGCTACCAGTGAAAAATTATCACCTGAAGATAAAATTATTGGTGTAGGCCAAAAAGACGGTGAGATAGTCGATGTTATCGGTTGGCGTTTAGATGATGTTGTAGAGTTAATTAAAGGCCCAAAAGGCAGTGAAGTTAACTTACAAATTTTACCTAAAAAAGGTGGCGCCAATGCAAAAGCATTTGAAGTGACCATTATCCGCGATAAAATTCGACTAGAAGATCGCGCTGCAACGTCAAAAGTCGTTGAGCCAACTGAAGGTGAATACGCCAACCGTAAAGTCGGTGTCATTCAAATCCCAGGCTTTTACATGAACTTATCTGTTGATGTAGAAAAAGAACTGGCTAAATTAAAAGAACAAAACGTTGAAGGCGTTATCATTGATTTACGTCGTAACGGCGGCGGAGCGTTAACTGAAGCCACATTATTAACGGGTTTGTTTATTGATATGGGCCCAGTGGTTCAAATTCGCGATGCAAATGGCCGTGTGACTCAAAACCGCGATAATGATGGCAAGAGCGCATATGATGGCCCATTAACTGTCATGGTTGATCGTTATAGTGCATCAGCGTCTGAAATTTTTGCTGCGGCATTGCAAGATTACGATAGAGCCTTAATTGTTGGTGAAGCTAGTTTTGGTAAAGGTACAGTGCAGCAGCACAAAAGCCTTGGCAGAATTTATGACATGTACGACAAACCAATTGGTCACGTGCAATACACCATTGCTAAGTTTTATCGCATAAATGGTGGCAGTACCCAACTTAAAGGTGTGACGCCAGATATTATGTTCCCAAGTGCATTAGAGCCGGGTGAATATGGTGAATCTGAAGAGAAGAATGCACTGCCATGGGACAAGGTGCCTGTCGCGCAATACGGCACCTTAGGCAATATCAAGCCAGAGCTAATTACTAAGCTTGATGAAAGGCATCAGCAACGTATTAAAGCAGACGTTGAATTTGGCTATATCTTTGAAGATATCGCTGAATTTAAGAAGCATCATGATGATAAAACCATTTCATTAGTTGAAAGTGAGCGAATCGCTTCCCGTGAAGATGATGATAAGCGCTTACTTGATAGAACCAATGAACGCCGTGTTAAAAATGGTTTAGAACCATTAGCCTCTTTAGATGACGATGAAGAAATCGAAGACGGTGCAGATACTAACACTGAGGCAACTGAAGTTGCACAAGCAAGTGATGAAGAAGCTGAAGATGAGTTAGTTGAGCCAGATGCTTTCTTAGAAGAAACAGCATTAATCACTTTAGACATGGTTGATGCAAAGAAACTCGCAGTGAAGTAAACTTTATTTCGTGCCAAAAAAACGCGCTTTTAGCGCGTTTTTTATTAAGTAAATTTTAGCTCTAACAAGAGCAGTGTTATTCAAGGATTACCTATGACTCAAGCACAAGCAAAACATCTTAAAGATTATAAATCACCTTTATTTACCATTAGCCATATAGCGCTAGATTTTGATTTAAATGGTGCAGAAACTCAGGTCGTTGCAAAGAGTAAAATCCAAAGAGTTGGCGAGCACAAAGAAGCGCTGCATTTAGTTGGTGAACAAATTCAGTTAACGTCAGTGTTAATTAATGGCCACAAAGCTAACTATAAAACAGAAAATAACCAGCTTATCATTGACACAGAGCTAACAGACTTTGAATTAACGGTTGTTACTAAACAAGACCCTGAAGCGAATTCAAGCCTTGAAGGTTTGTATATGTCTGATGGCGCTTATTGCACTCAGTGTGAAGCAGAAGGCTTCAGACGTATTACTTATTTCCTCGACCGCCCAGATGTTTTAGCTATTTACAGTGTCAGAATCGAAGCAGATAAAGCAGCGTTTCCTTTTTTATTGAGTAACGGTAATTTAGTCGAGCAGGGCACATGTGCTGATGAAAGTCGCCACTTTGTTCGTTGGCAAGACCCTTTCCCAAAACCGAGTTACTTATTTGCATTAGTTGCAGGTGATTTTGATTTATTAGAGGATAAATTTATCACCCGTAGTGGCCGAGAAGTAAAACTACAAGTATTTGTGGATAAGGGTAATTTACATAAAGCCAATCACGCCATGGTGTCATTGCAAAAGTCGATGGCGTGGGATGAGTCGCGTTTTGATTTAGAATATGACTTAGATATCTACATGATAGTCGCGGTAGATTTTTTCAACATGGGCGCAATGGAAAACAAAGGCCTCAATGTATTTAATACCAAGTATGTATTAGCTGACACCGCTAGCGCGACAGATGAAGACTATCATGGCATTGAATCCGTTGTTGGGCATGAGTATTTCCATAACTGGACAGGTAACCGAGTGACTTGTCGTGATTGGTTCCAATTAAGCCTTAAAGAAGGGCTCACGGTATTTAGAGATCAAGAATTTAGTTCCGATTTAGGTTCTCGCGCTGTTAACCGCATTCAAGCTATTCGTGTCATGAAAAATCAGCAGTTTGCCGAAGATGCTGGACCTATGTCACATCCTATTCGCCCTGAATCTGTCATTGAAATGAATAACTTCTATACCGTGACCGTTTATAACAAAGGCGCAGAAGTCATTCGCATGATGCACACCATTTTAGGTGAAGCTAAATTCCAGCTAGGAATGAAGTGTTATTTTGAGCGTCATGATGGTCAAGCTGTAACCTGCGATGACTTTGTCAACGCGATGGAAACAGCAAGCGGAATCGATTTGTCTCAATTTAGACGCTGGTATAGGCAAGCAGGCACTCCGGTGCTTAAAGTAACAGATCACTATAATGCTGCGACTAAGCAATATTCACTGACTGTTGCACAATCTGTGATGTCTAACGGTGTTGCAGGGGAGGTATTACATATCCCGTTCAGCATTGAGCTACTCGATACTCAAGGTCAGTCAGTTGCTAATACCGTGTTAGATGTAAAACAAGCACAGGAAACCTTTGTGTTTGACAATATTGCGTCAGCGCCAATTCCATCATTATTACAAGACTTTTCAGCGCCAGTAAGACTTGATTATCAATTTAATGTTGATCAGTTAGTGCACTTAACGCGCTACGCATCAAGCGAAGTGGCTCGCTGGGAAGCATCTGTTGGGTTATTTAGCCAAGCCGTGTGGCAAAACGTCGCCAGTCTTGAAGCGAAAGAAACGATGCATTTAGATGCCAGAGTCATTGAAGCTGTTAGAGGAATTATCCTCGATGAAAGCATCGATAAAGCGCTAGTGGCTGAGATTTTGGCATTCCCAAGTGCTGCAGCATTAATTGAACAAGTAGAGACAGTGAACTTAGATGCCTTGGCGGCTGCAAGAGAGTTTGTGGTTAATGAAATCGCAGAGTCTTGTTTAGACGAGCTGGTAACGCGCTATCGTAGCTTGATTAATGAAGATAATGCAGCAAGTCGTGCATTTAAGAATATTTGCTTAAGTTTGTTGTCTAAAGTGTCTTCTGAATATGAAGACTTGGTGATTAACCAATATCAGCAAGCTTCAAATATGACAGATAGCTTAGGCGCATTAAAAGCGGCAGTCTCGGGCCAGTTGACTTGTCAGCAGTCATTAATGCAAGATTTTGAGCAAAAGTGGCTAAAAACGCCGCTAGTGATGGATAAGTGGTTTAGCTTACAAGCCTCGCAAAATACCGCAGATGTGTTGGAGGTTATTAAAGGGCTCACTGAGCATGAAAGTTTTAGTTTCAATAACCCTAATCGCGTACGCTCATTAATTGGATTTTTCGTAGCGGCAAACACCTATCAATTCCATGATGCTTCAGGTAAAGGTTACCAGTATCTCACTGATGTGTTGATCAAGCTTAACGAGTTAAACCCACAAATAGCGGCAAGAATGATCACTCCGCTTATTCAATTCAGCAAGTTTGACGAAAACCGTCAGCAACTGATGAAAGCATCGTTACAGCGATTAAAAGCATTACCGAATTTATCGAAAGATTTATTCGAGAAAGTTGAAAAGGCGTTAGAGCAAGCTTAACTATCGTTTATAACAATTAACGCCCACAAGGGTTTAAGTAAATTATTGTGGGCTTTTTTATAGGGTTTTACCGAGTCATCATGGAATTTTATTTTTCAATATATGTAAGCTTTAATGATTTTCTGCCTTTTTACCAGGGCGTGGTAAAAAACGTCGAAGTTCTAGACCGTAACGGCAAAGTATTACATATAAATGGTAAGTATTTCAGACCATTTGTAACGGCCTCAGGCATCCATGGCAGTTTCATTTTACACCTCAATACCTCAGGTAATTTCATTTCACTAAACAAAATTTAGAGTATTTACTTCAAACGGTCGATTGATTAGAGAGTGTTAAATTAGCTGGAATTATCACCTCTAACTTATTGAAAGTTAACAATTACATTTAAAGATTACTCACGGCTCATATATTTAAGCCATTCAATTCAAATCAGTCTGACTTTTTTCACCCATAAAATCATCTAACTGCACCAATTCATTCATAAATTTTCTTTTTTTTGAACTTGCCGAAACATGTTAATTGCTGTAACAATGGTGTTGCCTGCAGGCTAACAAAATGTTGGTTCAAATCCTATAACAACGAATCCAGCAGGTTACGGAGAGAAGCAAAAATGAATATTGTTAAAAGACGCTTTAACAAGTCGGCACTCGCTTTGGGGGTGGTGTCGGCATTAACTTTGGGGATGAGCAGTAGCGTTAATGCTGTTTCATTTGATTGGGGAGAAGTTCGAGGTACTTTCGATTCTACTTGGACCGTCGGAGCTAGCTGGCGTGTATCAGAGCGAGATTGGGAAGGGCAGATCGGTAAAGTCAACCAACCACAAATGGATTGGTCTGGCTATTCTGCATTTGGTGCCCCTTTCGGACAAACACCTATATATTCTAAAGCCCAAATTTGGGATCAAGCGGGTTCTTACTCAAGTAACAACGATTTGAGTAACCTACTTTATTCAAAGGGTGATACCACCTCTGAACGTTTTAAAGGCTTGCATGAACTGTCTCTAGAATATAAAAACTTTGGCTTGTTTGTTCGTGGTATGTATTTCTACGATACAAAATTAAGCGATGGTGATTATGATTTTAATGACCCGCTAACCGGCAAAGAGTTTGACCCGTGTGAAGATAGCCGCGCATCAGAAGTGCAATGTAAAGATATTCGCTTATTGGATGCCTTTGTTTACGGTAACTTCGATTTAAATGATGGGAAAAACCCATTATCAGTGCGTGTGGGTAACCAAGTTGTTTCATGGGGTGAAAGTACCTTAATTCCTCATGGCATCGGTGTGATTAACGCAGTTGATTTAAACATCTTGAATGCCCCAGGAGCTGAGCTAAAAGAAGCATTCCGTCCACAAGGCATGGTTTGGGCTTCATTAGGTCTGAGTGAAAATTTAAACATTGAAGCTTATTACCAATATGATTGGGAGCCAATTTGGGTGCCAACCCCAGGTTCAAATTTTGCCACTAATGATTTTGCTGGTTTTGGCGGCTATAGCCAAAATGCACAATTGGGCTTCAACTCAAATCCAGATATTAATCTTGAATTCTTAATGTCTGAGTATGCCGCATTATATGGTGCGGCATCTCAGGTCACTGATCCTGATCAGCTTAAAGCTATGGCAGCTTATATGGTGCCATACGCAACCAAAGTAGCCTTGATTCAAGATGAAGCAGAGCCTGCTGATGACGGCCAATATGGTATCAAACTAGGTTATTACGCGCCTAATTTCGGTGAGACTGAATTTGGTTTGTATTACATGAACTACCATAGCCGTCGCCCAATTATCAGTGGTACAGCGTCAGATTTCTCTGATGATGCTATTGCGGGTGATTTCGGTAAGTTATTAGCAAGTGGCGGTGAAATCGATCGTGAACTCATGCTAAGCATGGAAACATTCACTAAAGCACAAATTGTTTATCCTGAAGATATTCAATTATATGGCGCAAGTTTTAACACATTAGTGGGCGATACCTCTGTTGCCGGTGAACTCTCCCATCGTATTGATGAGCCGCTGCAGATTGATGATGTTGAATTGCTATTTGCGGGTATGCCGCAACAACTTGCTAATGCAGGAAAAGCTCCAGAATTAGATGGTGTATCCCAAATTAGTGGTGTCGAAGCTGGTGAAACAATTGATGGTTTTATCTTGTCAGATACCACTCAAGCACAGTTTACGCTAACCCATTTATTTGGCCCTACTTGGGGAACGGATAATTTAGTGATGCTTGCTGAAGTGGGCGGCGTGTGGATCCATGACATGCCAGGATTTGATGAGCTACGTTTAAATGGCCCAGGAACAGCTCGTTCTGGTGGCAATCCTGATATGCCAGGGATTATCGAAGCATTACATGACGGTCCTGAAACTAATCCGTTCCCTACTGATTTTGCTTGGGGATATCGTTTAGTTGCTAAGGCTGACTTTAACAATGTCTTTGCCGGTGTGAATATGTCACCGCGGGTGATTTTCTCTCACGATGTTGACGGTATTACACCAGATCCAATGTTCTTATTTACTGAAGGGCGTAAGTCTGTGGCTGTTGGTCTAAACTTTGACTATCGCAGTCGCTGGGGGGCAGATGTGTCCTATAACAGCTTCTTTGGTGGCGTAGGCACAACTAATGCAATGACTGATAGAGATTATGTCTCTTTCAACGTCAAGTATTCGATCTAAAAGGATAATAATAATGAAGAAACTGACGATATTATCGGCTGCTGTCATGTTATCGCTGACTGCACCAGTAGCGATGGCGAAAGTATCAGAAGCCGAAGCTGCAAAATTAGGTACTGAATTAACCCCTTTAGGGGCAGTTATGGCAGCTAATGCTGATGGCTCTATCCCTGCATGGGATAAGGGGATTACATCAGCACCAGCTGGGTATGAGAAGGGCATGCATCATCCAGACCCTTTTCCAAACGATAAAGTGTTATTTACTATTACCAATGCTAACAAAGCACAATATGCTGAGTTTTTAACACCGGGTCAGGTGAAGTTATTTGAGCTTTATCCAGATACCTACAAAATGAATGTCTATGAGACTCGTCGTACTGCGTCTGTTCCTCAGTATGTTTACGAAGCCACTAAAGCGAATGCGTTAAACGCTGAATTAGTTTCAAATGGTAATGGCGTGAGTGGGGCATCTATTGGTGTACCATTTCCTATTCCATCAACTGGTTTAGAGGTGATTTGGAACCATATCTTGCGTTATCGCGGTGTTGATGTGGAAACTTATCGTAGCCAAGCTTCACCAACAAAAAGTGGCTCTTACACCTTGATCGAAACCGCTGAAGAGATCCGTTTTGAATATAGCCGTCCAGAGATCACGCTAGATAAACTCGCTGAAACGAATACCTTGTTTTTCTTTAAACAAGTTGTTCGTCAGCCTGCACGTCTTGCTGGTACAGCATTGTTAGTTAAAGAAACCATGGATCAAGAAGCATTACCTCGTCAAGCATGGACTTATAACACTGGCCAACGCCGTGTTCGTAAAGCGCCAAACGTTGCTTTTGATACGCCGGGTACTGTTTCAGATGGTCTAAGAACCACAGATGATTTTGATATGTTCAATGGCTCTCCAGTACGTTATAACTGGGAACTCGTTGGTAAGAAAGAAGTTTATATCCCTTACAATGATTACAAACTTCATTCTGATGCACTTGAATATGATCAAATCCTAAAACCTGGTCATATCAATCCTGAGTATGCTCGTTGGGAAAAACACCGTGTTTGGGAAGTAAAAGCAACTCTTAAAGACGGTATGCGTCATATCTATAAAACGCGTGTTTTCTATATTGATGAAGATTCATGGCAAGTATCGTTGACCGATATGTATGATAACCGTGATGAGCTTTATCGTGTAGGTACTGCACATTCTATCAACTACTATGAAGTTCCAACTCATTGGAGTACGTTAGAAATTTTCCACGATTTACAATCTCGTCGCTACTTAGCAATGGGATTAGATAACGAAGGCCGCATGTATAATTTTGATGCCAAGCTTTCTGAAGCTAATTTCACACCTGATGCGCTTCGTCGCGCAGGTATTCGCTAAGACCTTTATGGGGCGCATCATGCGCCCCAGCTATTCTTAAGGAAGTTTGTATGTCGTTTCGCACACTTCGCAATGTTGCCGTAATCAGTGTTAGCTGCTTTTTCGGTGTTGCATCAGCAAATGTTCAATTTGATCCGCTCAGCGTTCAACTCCAACCCCTCGCTCAATCATCTTTAGTTGTCGATATTGCTAAAGCTGGCGATAAGCTTGTTGCAGTGGGTGAACGTGGCCATGTATTAGTCAAACAACAACAATGGCAACAAGTTAGTACACCTGTTATCGCGCAGCTAACCAAAGTATTTTTTCTCGATGATATGCAAGGCTGGGCCGTTGGCCATGACGCAACCATCATTCATACCCAAGACGGTGGCTTAACTTGGGCCTTACAATTTCAGTCTCATGAGATTGAAAAACCGTTATTAGATATCTTATTTTTTGATGATAAAAACGGTATAGCGGTTGGGGCATATGGCTTGTTTTATCGCACCGAGGATGGCGGTCAAAACTGGCAAGAAGAATTCCATGAAGAGTTATTATTCGAAGAAGATATTGGTTATTTAGCGGATTTAAAAGCTGAAGATGAAGCGCTGTATTTATCTGAACGTGCCGCACTATTACCTCATTTTAACCGCATTATTCAATTAGCTGACAATAGTTTATTAATGGTTGGTGAACTTGGACTAGTGGCCACATCAATTGATAATGGTAAAACCTTTAGTGCACAAGATTTTGTTTATGACGGTTCAATGTTTAATGCCATTGAAACAGATAGCAATATCTTTTTGATGGGGCTTCGTGGTCATGTTTTTGTTACCGATAAACAATTTTCACAATGGAGTGAAATTGAATTACCGGTCAAGTCAACAATACATAACGCCTTTATCAACCCTGATGGCTCACTATACCTAGTGGGTAATGCTGGCATGATTATCCAACTTAATAACGAACTTGAGGCTAAGGTCATTGCTCGTAGACAAGGTGAAAACATTGTTGCTGTAGCCAGTGACAACCAAGGCGAACTTTGGTTTGCAGGTACTAAAGGCTTATTTCAACTTAAGTAAACATCACAAAATGATAACTATAAATAAAACAACAATAATAGGGCCGATAAGATGTTAGAAAAACTGGTCAATGGATTTGAAAGTTACCTCTTTAGACACAGGATGTGGGTAATATTTTCATTTATATTAATTACCTTCTTTCTAGGTTACCAAGCTAGCCAATTAAAAATGGATGCCGCTTTTAGTAAGAATATTCCATTAAATCATGAATACATGAAAACCTATACTAAGCATCAAAAAGATTTTGGTGGTGCCAATAGGATCATGGTTGCAGTAGAAGATACCAGTGGTAATATTTTTAACCCAGAGTATTTTGAAACCCTCAAAAATGTACATGATCAACTCTTTTTCATTCCTGGGGTTGAGCGCTCTCAAGTTAAGTCATTGTATTCACCTTCGACTCGATTTACTGAAGTTGTTGAAGATGGTTTTGCTGGCGGCCCTGTGATACCTGCAGACTTTCGAAATGATGACTATGGCTTAAATACTGTCAGAGACAATATTGAAAAAGCCGGTATTGTTGGCCGTTTGGTATCCAATGATTATTCCTCGGCAATGTTAACAGCTCAGTTAATGGAGTTTGTGGCAAAAACTGACGAAGAAATGGCTGCTTCTGAAGGCGCTGAAAAAGATGTTACTTTTAAGCCGTTAAATACAATTCAATTTGCTCAGCAACTTGAAAATGAATTACGCGCTAAATATGAAACCGATACCATCAAAATCCATATTATTGGTTTTGCTAAAATGGCTGGTGATGTAGCTGAAGGCGCTAAGGGCGTGCTGCTGTTTTTCTTGATTGCTATCGCAATCACAGCTGTGATGGTTTATTTATTTTCTAAGTCATTAATGCTGACGATTTTGCCTTTAGTATGCAGCTTAATTGCGGTGGTGTGGCAACTTGGGTTGTTAACAGTAGTAGGTTTTGGTTTAGATCCAATGTCAATTCTTGTACCATTTTTGGTGTTTGCAATTGGCGTAAGCCATGGGGTACAAATGATTAATGCGGTTAGGCGCCGTGTTGGTGATGGACAAGCCACTAAAGCTGCAGCTGCATCCGCGTTTCGTAGTTTATTAGTACCAGGCGGTATTGCATTATTATCAGACACCGTTGGCTTTTTAACCTTACTTGCAATCGATATCGGTATTATTAGAGAGTTAGCGATATCGGCATCATTAGGTGTTGCTGTTATTATTTTGACCAATTTAATTTTATTGCCACTGGTTATTTCTTACACCAACATCAAACCGGTTCAAGAGAATAAAGCGCAAAAAGATAAAATTGAAGGGATTTGGCGTAGCTTATCTAAATTTGCCACTCCTAAATATGCTGTCATTGTGCTGATTTGTACTGCACTGTTATATGCTTTTGGCTTGCAACAAGCCAGTAATATGAAAATAGGTGACCTTCAAGGCGGTGCGCCGGCATTGCATCTTGATTCAAGATACAACCAAGATACTTTTTATATTACTGATAATTATTCAATTACCACTGATTATATGACGGTGATTGTTGAAGCAACCCCTGAAGCCTGTACCTATCATTCCATATTAGCTGAGATCGATCAATTCGAATGGATGGTGGCCAATACCCCGGGAGTTGAATCAACAGCCAGTTTAGCGTCAGTGGCTAAGCAGGTTAATGCCGGCTTTAACGAAGGTAACCCTAAGTGGCAAATATTGCCAAGAACCACAGCAAGTTTAGTGCAAGCGGTAGGACGAGTACCAACGACATCAGGTTTATTAAACGGCAACTGTTCGGTGATGCCTATTTTCTTATTTTTGAAAGATCATAAGGCTGAAACCATTGAAGTGGTGATTGCTAAAGTCAAAGATGTAGCTGAAAAGCTCAATACCGAAACATTACAATTTAAACTGGCTTCTGGCCCTGTTGGTGTCATGGCTGCGACTAACGAAGCTGTTAGTGAAGCGCAGCTACCTATGATGATTTATGTTTATGGCGCTGTATTTATCCTATGTTTAATTAGCTTCAAATCACTTAAAGCGACGGTAGCAGTGATTGTGCCGTTATATGTGGTGTCGACATTAGCACAAGCATTAATGACTTGGCTTGATATCGGCCTTGCGGTGAGCACTTTACCGGTGATTGCATTAGGTGTTGGTATTGGTGTTGATTATGGTATTTATATTCTCTCGACTATGGCAGGTAAACTCAACAATGGCATGGCGGTGCAGCAAGCCTATTTTGAAGCGTTAATTGAGCGAGGCAGTGCGGTTATTTTTACCGGGCTTACTTTAGCCATCGGTGTGAGTACTTGGTTCTTTTCTGCGCTGAAATTCCAAATGGATATGGGAATTTTATTAACATTCATGTTTTTAGTGAATATGTTGGGAGCGATAATTATTTTGCCCGCATTATCAGCCGTTTTCTGGCGCAAACCCAAGTAAGTTAAAGGGTTTATAAATTAAAGAGGAGCTTAGCTCCTTTTTTTTTTTGCATAGTTAGTCTATCTAAACGCTTGATTGGTCAATTAGTGACTATAATTCTTGAATTAACAAGGGTTTTAGAGGATCTACCACTAAAATTTAGCTCGAAATAGCATGAAATTAGTAATAAACTTTGCGGCAGATCTCAGTTTAAGACGGGATCAACAAGCCGAAGCATCCAATATAATGATAAAAGCGCTGCCATAAACGCTTAAGGAAACTGCAACATGGCCTTTAAAGATGCAATGCCTTCAGTACTACTAGAAAATGTAGTCAATTTAATTCATAAAAAAATCCCTAATACTCAAGCAAAACAAGTTGAGCAATTTGCCCATTGTATATACGCCCATATGTCAGAAGACGACTTAAACGCTCGTAATGACAGCGATTTGTATGGCGCAGTATTAAGTCTTTGGAATGCCTTAAACAAATCTGCTGCAACCAATACCCACATTCGGGTATTTAATCCAAGTCAGTCAAAACATGGCTGGCAGTCAAGTCATAGTATTATCGAAATTATACAGCCTGATATGCCATTCTTGGTTGATTCAGTTGCTATGGCGTTAAATCGTATGGGGATTACTGCTCATATGATGCTGCACACACCAATGGCGTTGGTGCGTGAAAAAGAATTAGTTAAAGAAGTGTCTTTTATTAAAGATGCTGATGAAAACACAGAAAATGTTGCGGTGTTTTTGATTGAAATTGATCGCCAAAGCAGTGAAGCCGATATTAAAGCCATTGGTAAAGAACTTGAATCAGTTTTTGCTGATGTGGTGTCGTCAGTCGTTGATTGGCAAAAAATGTCTGACAAATTGTCAGAAACAGTAAAATTATTACCTAAGCAGCCTTTTCCAGGCGCGAAATGTGAAAAAGAAGAAGCAATTAGCTTTTTAACCTACCTAAATAATCATCACTTCACCCTACTAGGTTACCGCTATTATGAGTTAAAGCGTGTTGAAGGTGATGTTGAGTTAGTACCTGATTTAGATTCAAGTTTAGGATTAATGAGCCGCTCTGTTAATAAAAACGGCGAGCGTGGCTTATTACTGTCTTCGCTTTCTCAATCAGCAAGAAAAGAAGCTCTAGATGAGAGTCTGTTAGTGCTGACTAAAAGCTCGACTAAAAGCCGAGTTCATAGGCCCGCTTATGTGGATTACATCGGTATTAAACGCTTTGATAAAAAAGGTAACGTGATTGGAGAAGATCGCTTTTTAGGACTTTACGCGTCCAATCTTTATAACCGTAGCCCCAGAGAAATACCGCTGTTAGCTGAAAAAGTTGAACGGATTATGGAGCGCTCAGGTCTAGCACCACGTTCACATGACTACAAAGCGTTGATGAATACCCTTGAGAATTTACCTCGTGATGAGTTAATTCAATCTAAAGAAGATGAATTAGCCAGCGTTGCTCGTGGTGTATTACATATGCAAGACCGTGACAAATTAAAAGTATTTGTTCGTAAAGACGGTTTTGGCCGATTTTTGTCCTGTTTGGTGTATGTTTCAAAAGATCGCTACAACACTAAATTACGTCAAGACACTCAACGTATTTTAGCGCAGCATTTTAACAGCACTGAAGATGTTGAATTTACCACTTATTTCTCAGAATCGACTTTAGCGCGTACGCACTACATCGTGAAAGTTGATAATAATAATATGGATGTCGATGTGGCTGCTATTGAGAAAAACCTAATTGAAGCGGCGCGCTCTTGGGAAGATAAATTACAGAGTTCATTAACTAACTCATTAGGTGAGCAATCGGGTACTGGCTTAGTTAAACGTTACCTCAATGCGTTTTCACCAAGCTATAAAGAAGATGTATTGCCGAGTTCAGCCGTGGTCGATATTCAGCACCTTGAAGCGTTGAATGACGAGCATAAACTAGGCATGCTATTTTATCAGCCGCAAGAAACAGCCTTAAATGATAATAAAGTACGTTTAAAGTTGTTCCATAAAGATGAACCGATACATCTGTCTGATGTACTGCCAATGTTAGAAAACTTTGGATTACGGGTCATCAATGAGCGTCCATATGAAGTGAAAACTGAAGATGGTGCCACCTATTGGATCCTTGATTTCTTAATGATGGTGCAGGGCGCAGCAATTGAAAACTTGGCAGATAGCCAAGATCGATTCCAAAATGCGTTATCTCAAGTATGGCAAAAGAAACTTGAAGATGATGGCTTTAACCGCATGGTGTTGGCAACCAGCCTTACTGGCCGTGAAGTATCTATTTTACGTGCTTATGCCAAATATATGCGTCAAATAGATGCAACATTTAGCCAATCATATATCGAAGAAACCTTTAATCGTTATCCGCAAATTGCTGATTTATTAGTTAAAATGTTTATTCGTAAGTTTAACCCTAAACTTAAAACCCGCACTCTCAGTAAATTTTATGAGCAAATCGATTTACGCCTAGAAGATGTCTCTAGCCTTGATGATGACCGCATTATTCGCCGTTACTTAGATTTGATTAACGCAACGCTGCGTACCAACTTCTATCAAACGATTAACGATGTTGATGTTAAACCTTATATCTCATTCAAGTTTTTACCTGAAGATATTCCTGAGATGCCGCGTCCATTGCCAAAATTTGAAATCTTTGTGTATTCACCAAGGTTTGAAGGGGTGCATTTGCGTGGTGGTAAAGTCGCTCGTGGTGGCTTACGTTGGTCAGATCGTCGTGAAGATTTCCGTACTGAAGTACTAGGCTTGGTCAAAGCGCAACAAGTTAAAAATACCGTGATTGTTCCTGTTGGTGCAAAAGGCGGTTTTGTGTGTAAGCAGCTGCCTACAGACGGCGGCCGTGAAGCCTTCTTTAACGAAGGGCAAGCGTGTTACCGCTTATTCATTCGCGGGTTATTGGACATCAGTGACAATATCATCGAAGGCAATGTTGTACCGCCAAAAGATGTGGTTCGTCATGACGAAGATGATGCCTATTTAGTGGTTGCAGCCGATAAAGGCACTGCAACATTCTCCGATATTGCCAACGAAATCGCCATTGAATACAACTTTTGGTTAGGTGATGCATTTGCATCTGGCGGCAGTAATGGTTATGACCATAAGAAAATGGGCATTACCGCCAAAGGGGCTTGGGAGTCTGTCAAACGTCACTTCCGTGAAGAAGGCATCGATTGTCAAACTACCGACTTTACCTGTCTGGCAATTGGCGACATGGCTGGTGATGTATTTGGTAATGGCATGTTGTTATCCCGTCATACTAAGTTAGTGGCGGCATTTAACCATATGCATATCTTCATCGATCCCAATCCTAATGTTGAAACCAGTTATATCGAGCGTGAGCGTTTATTTAATTTACCGCGTTCAAGTTGGGAAGATTACAATACCAAGCTAATGTCAAAAGGCGGGGTAGTATTCCAACGTTCAGCTAAGTCATTAAAATTGACTAAAGAAATCAAGCTGATGCTGGATACTACCGAAAACACCATGACGCCAAATCAACTCATGCAAGCTTTGCTAAAAATGCGTGTAGATTTAATTTGGAATGGCGGTATTGGTACCTACGTTAAGGCGACGACTGAAACTCATGCTGAAGTTGGCGATCGTGCTAATGACGCTATTCGAGTCAACGGTAATGAACTCAACGCTAAAATCATTGGTGAAGGTGGCAACTTAGGTGCAACCCAATTGGGTCGTATTGAATTTGCAGCCAATGGTGGCCGAGTCAATACTGATTTTGTTGACAATGTCGGTGGGGTTGATTGTTCAGACAACGAAGTGAACATCAAAATCTTACTTAATACTATTGTTGCAGACGGTGAACTTACGGTTAAACAGCGTAACCGTCTGTTAGAGTCAATGACAGATGAAGTCGGTGAGATTGTTCTGCAAGACTGTAACGATCAAACCCGCACCATTTCTGTGACTCTGGCACATGGTGTTGCTCAGTTAAAAGAGCATATCCGATACATTCAATATCTTGAAAAAGATGGCAAATTAGATCGCGCCCTAGAATTTTTACCAACAGATGATGAGTTAGCCGATCGCTTAGTAAATAACCGTGCACTGACTCGTCCAGAGCTATCAGTATTGGTTGCTTATGGCAAAATGGTCCTAAAAGAGCAATTGGTCACCGCTGAAATCACTGAAGATAGTTTTTTAAGTAAATTGCTAACGAACTATTTCCCGCAGCAATTGAAAGATAAATATGCAGATAAGATGATTTCGCATCCTTTGCGCGGTGAAATTATTGCAACCTCATTAGCCAATGAATTGGTTAATGATATGGGCTTTAACTTTGTACAGCGTATGCAAGATGAGACCGGTGCCTCAGTTGCTGAAGCGGCAATTTGCTACACTATGGCTCGAGAAATATTTAGCTTAACTGAACTAACACAGTCAATTACTAAGCTTAATGGAATTGTGTCTGCTGACGTTCAAAGTGAAATGTTGCACCAATTACGTCGTAACATGCGCAGAGCGTGTCGCTGGTTAATTCGTCACCGCAAGAAAGGTGAAAATATTGAGCAAACTGTAGCATTCTTCAAACCTGTGTTTGATGAATTAAAAGCTAATGTTGATCAATATATGATTTCTGCAGAAGTTATGGCTATTTCAACTGAAATTAAATTACTCCAGGAACAGCAAGTACCAGAGTCTTTAGCGCATGTTATCGCTAAAATGAGTACCTTATTCTCAGCATTAGATATTGCTCAAATTGCCCAACTTGAGGACAAATCAGTAAAACTGGTTGCTGAAACGTATTTCAGATTAGGTGCAAAAGTTGAATTACATTGGTTCTTAGAACAGATTAGTATTCAACCAGTGTCCAATCATTGGCAAGGATTAGCCCGCGCAGCCTTCAGAGAAGAGTTAGATTGGCAACAGCGCTCATTAAGCTCTACAGTCCTTCGAGCCTGTACAGACTCTTGCGATGCAGATGTGATCATTAACCAGTGGATTGATAATAATCAAAAGTTGTTAGAACGCTGGTTTAACCTACTGACTGAATTTAAGGTGTCTCAAAGCCATGATTTTGCAAAATTCTCAGTGGCACTGCGAGAACTTAATTTATTGATCCTTCATTGCGAAGGACCGAGATAATTATTTATAATAAGTGAACGAGCCCTGGCGATAGCCGGGGCTTTTTTTAGGTTTAGGAGAAAGCATGTTTTTTTATAAAGTTGCACAAAAAGTAATGTTTCAGATGGATCCAGAGATCGCGCATAATATCGCTATCGGAAGTTTAAAAAATACTGGAAACAACCCTTTAAACCTATTTTACAGTCAAAAAGTTGCCTCAGCGCCTGTGACTTGTATGGGCATTAATTTTAAAAATCCAGTTGGCTTGGCGGCTGGATTGGATAAAGATGGCGAATCAATTGATGCATTTCATGCGATGGGATTTGGTCATATTGAAGTCGGTACGGTAACGCCTCGTCCACAACCGGGTAATGAACAACCGCGTTTATTTCGCTTAAAACCTGCAAAAGCAATCATTAATAGAATGGGTTTTAACAATAAAGGTGTAGATAATTTAGTCAGAAATTTAATGGCGAAGAAATCCGATATTATTGTTGGTGTAAATATTGGTAAAAATAAAGATACGCCAGTAGATGAAGGTAAGAATGATTATTTAATCTGCATGGAAAAAGTCTACCAATATTCGGATTATATTGCGGTAAATATCTCATCACCTAATACTCCAGGTCTACGTACGCTGCAATATGGTGAGTTATTAGACGATTTACTATCTTCATTAAAAGAAAAACAAACAGAACTCGCTAAAAAGTACAATAAGTATGTACCAATAGCACTAAAAATTGCCCCGGATTTAACCTCTGAAGAAATTGAAAAGATTGCTGAATCGCTATTAAAAAGTAAATTTGATGGCGCGATTGCGACAAATACCACTTTAACCCGTGATGCGGTTGTTGGCTTAGACAATGCTAACGAAGCGGGTGGCTTAAGTGGTAAGCCGTTGACGGATCTTTCTACTCAAGTGATCAAACAATTAGCGGGATATTTGAACGGTGATATCCCGATTATTGGCGTCGGTGGAATAAATAGTGCCGAAGATGCCTTAGCTAAATTTGATGTAGGTTCAGAATTGGTACAGATATACACTGGCTTTATTTATCAAGGTCCGGGTTTAATAAACGATATTGTTAATGCTTATAAAGCTAAATAATATAAGTTGATCTAAAAATTAGTCTTTTGATCCAATAAATCAGATCTAATCAAGTTATAGCGATCGCAATCACGATCTTTCGATCGTTATAACTTGATGATAAATATATCAAAGTTTTTAAATAATATTTTGATATTGTCTGAAATATAAACTATTATCAGATTGTATTGTTAAAGTAGGTATTTAAAAATGTTATTAATGCCAAATAAGGACTGGCAGTGGGAATATAATGAAACTTTTAAGCAATTAAGTATTTCATTAGGTTCCGAAATGGAGTTCTTAACCCCATATAAAACCAAATCTCTTATCCCTGATGCATTAATGACGTCAGAATTTAGTGTGGATCATGCTAAATTCTATATAAACCTACTTGAAAGTCTGCCTAAAGCGTTAAAAATGTCCGATGCTGCAGTCGTACAAACAGCGCTGAATGCCACCGCAGCGCATTTTATGATCAAACCACAAATGCCAAAATCTTGGTTTTTTGAAATCAGTCAAGAATGTGTTTATTGCGAAGTAGGTAAGTTATTTTCGTTAAATGCCAATGGAACCTCTGTTTTAGTTCTAGTGGTTGAAAACAGCTTGCAGGCAGCGTTAGTGATGGTGTTATCAAGTGAGTGCCCTTTAACAGAATCTAAAGTATTACAGCAATTTGATACCATTAAAGTTATGCACAATCGCTTAAATCCCCTAAAGAAATCTAGGCATGTCGTTGCTGCCTAAGCAATATTTGTTAGTTCGTGTTTAATTTACTTGTCTCATGTTGTGTATTTCTTTCTAATCAAGAAATAGATTAATCAGAAAGTCCATGTCAGTTATCCTGCTTATAGAACACCCACCTATATTATTATGTAATAACACGATTGACTGTGGCGATACATGCTCAGCTTCAGCGGTTTATCTAATAGACTGACAAACAATCTCTCTCATGCTTATTGCACTTCGCATGTTGCATTACCTATATCAGCCTGATGAAAAAATGGCACAGTTCGACGATAAACGATAAACGATAAACGATAAACGATAAACGATAAACAATAGGCTTCAATCATGAAATAGAAGGCCGTTGCTGCGGCCATATTTGAGGGGAAACTCTGTTAACCTACCATAACATTAGAAAATTCACATATATTTCAGAAGCATATAGAGGCAATTAGAGCAAAGATTTACGCCTGAACAAATGTAATGTCTTTTATTGCGGATTTATTTGATAATCTAGTTTAAATACCGGCCTGTTAAGTAACATAAAAAGTTTATGAAAATTGTAATTGAACCAATAATTTCACAGCAAGATCAACAAGTGGCAGCCATCATTGAATCGGTTGGCAAAGAGTTTGGTGCAATTGGCGAAGGCTTTGGCCCATCAGATGCTGAAGTGGCACATATGAGCCAATATTATCATGCAAAAGACCGCAGCATTTATTTGGTTGCTTGTGTTGATAATCAAGTGGTAGGCGGTGCTGGCATTGCTAAGTTTAATGGTGATGACAAGGTTTGTGAGTTAAGAAAACTGTTTTTACTTCCTGAAACTCGAGGCCTTGGTTTGGGTAAGCGTCTTACAGAGCAATGTCTTACATTTGCAAAAGCAAACGGTTTTGAACAATGTTATCTCGATACGTTAAATTCAATGACAGCGGCAATTACACTCTATGAAAAGATGGGCTTTCAACATTTAGATAAGCCCCTTGTTGGTACCATTCACGGTGGCTGTGATGTTTGGATGCTAAAAAGCTTATAGTAATAATTTATAGACATTATTATCAAATGTAGGTTATCGATAACACGATAAATTTATTGTGTGAGTAATAACCAGCTTTAGTCGCTAATAACGATGGTTCGATGATCCTTATTGACTGTTTTAATGTGATAATTATAGATTTTGCCACAATACGCATGAATAAGAATAAGTGATTATAGTATCAGTAATTTATCTGTTATTCTGAGGGTATTATTGTTACTACGAACTTTGTAACATTTATCTTATTTTTAAATGAGTTTCCTAATGAGTCCAATTAATAAGAGTAAATCAAGCACTAAAATCACTATTCAAGATGTTGCTTTAATGGCTGGTGTGTCGAAAATGACCGTTTCTAGGGTGTTAAACAAGGACGAAAAAGTCAGTGACAAAACACGAGCGAAAGTCCAGCAAGCGGCAGATCAACTAAACTATCGCCCCAATATTTCAGCTAGGCGTTTAGCGAGTTCTAAATCTTATTTAATTGGCTTACTTTACGAAAACCCAAGTGAAGGTGGTTATGTTAGTCAGTTCATGATGTCGGCTTTAAAAAGTTGCCGCCAGCAAGGTTATCATTTAGTGGTAGATGAGTGTGAAGGCACCCAAGAAGAAAAGTTAAAAATCACACGTGATTTAGTTGAAGAAACACGAGTTGATGGCGTTATTCTATTACCGCCTTTTTGTAACAATATTGAGATTCTCAAAGAGCTTACTGTATTAAATATTCCTTTTGTACGAGTATCACCAGATGTGGAGTTAACCTTATCTGCTTTTGTTTGTATGGACGATTATCAAGCGGCTTATGATATGACCAATTTGTTAGTCAATAAAGGCCATAAAGACATTGGCTTTATTATAGGGCACCCAGACGTTGGTGCCAGTCGTCTTCGTTATCAAGGATTTTTAGATGCAATGCGATCTAAACAGTTAAACATTCCGCCAGAGTTTATTGAGCAAGGTATGTTCAGCTATAAGTCTGCATTAGGAGCTGCTAAGGCTCTATTAGATAGAGAAAATAGACCAAGCGCGATATTTGCTAGTAATGATGATATGGCAGCAGCAGTTGTTTCGGTTGCCAATTCCTTAGGCTTAAATGTACCCAAAGACTTAAGCGTTGCCGGTTATGATGATACCCCGCTTGCTACTACGATTTGGCCACATATCACCACAGTGAAACAACCTATCAATGCGATGGCTGAAACAGCTATCACATTACTGACTTCTGGCCAAATGAATCAAGTGACTTCAGATAGCCTATCAAATTTACGCCATGTTTTAGACTTTGAATTAAAAGAGCGAGATTCAACAACTCAGTTTAATGAATTAGCTTAATAGTGATTGTATGTTATTTAATATCTTGTTTGTTTAACACGCCATGCTCAACCAGTTGAGACAATAGCTGCTGGGTTTTCTCTCTAAAAAAATCACGTAATAAGCGCACTGTTGGGGTAATAGACTGACGGCTGGGGCACACAAGCCACAATTCAGTCGCAGTTGGCTTATATTCCGGCATGACGTTTACCACACGACCAGTTAGCAAATCATCCGCCATATCAAGACATGACTTAATCGCAAACCCGTGTCCCGACACACACCAACGCCGCACCAAATCTCCGTCATTAGATGCACGATTACCTTTAAGCTTTACTTTATGGCTTTGGTCTTGATGACTAAAGCGCCACTCGTTCTGAACAATATCCTGTAACTGGTAAAACAGCCCATTGTGACTTTTGAGTTCATATGGCGTTGTTGGGACGCCATTTTTGTCTAAATAGCTTTGTGTGGCGCATAGCACTCGCGGAATACTGCAAATTCGAAAACCATACATACTGGCATCGCTTGGCTCACCATAGCGCAGCGCCATATCAACAGAGTCACGATAAAAATCAATATTACTGTCAGTGATATTACTGCGTAAAGCCACGTCGGGATATAGCAGCAAAAAATCATCCAACCACGGGGTGACCACATTACGGCCTAGATCAGATGATAGCGCAATTCTTATTTCACCTTTTAGTACATCTAAATCTTCCTGAGCATTTTGCTGGGCATTGTCTAACAGTTGCACAGCCAGTTCGCATTGAGGTAAATAGCGCTCACCAGCAGGGGAAAGCCTAAGTTGGCGCGTAGTGCGTACAAATAGCTCAACGCCTAATGCTGCTTCAACACGCTTGACCGCAACACTAGCGGTTGCCATACGCATATCAAGGCTGTTTGCAGCCGCAGTAATACTTCGAAATTCAGCTACTTTGAGAATGATGTGCAGGTCTTGTATAAGCATATTGTCAATCCAAATTTGAGAATACGATAATCAATGTAGCGTTTTTAGCGGAGTTAACAACAGGTATTATTTACTTATTCGATAAAATAGCACGCACAGGTGATAACAATGCAATAAGTTTATTTTCAACAAGGTCTAATATGTCCGCCATCTGAGTCTGGCAGTCTTCTTATTAGAATCACTCAAGACTGTCGTGAGTTAATGCAGCTTTTACGCCTTATTAAAGACGTTGAGTTTGCTATTCGACCAGTTGAGGGTATTAAACGCGATATTTGGGCAGCAAAAGCTTTTTATGAAAACCGTCAACAAGTTAACTTTGCCACGTTTAGCGACTTTAAATTAAGCGAGTACTAACCCAGTAAAAACCACCTAAAAAGGCGTTTTTGTAACTGGGGTACAGTTACTTTGCCTTCGAGAGTAAATTAAAGGGGTATTCTGACATAAGGTAGGCATTTTCTCTTGCTGATGAATTGTTCAATCAAGGTCTCAATCGTGCTCTAAATAACGCCTAGCACATGTTTATTTAATGATTTCCAATGGTCTGCTAGACAATTCAGGCGATGCTTCCTATATTTACTATAATGCTCTAATTAACTGTATTTGTGTGTTTTTAAGAACGTTAAAATAAGTATGCAGCCTCATAAAATATTCGTTTATCTCAAGCTATTAAAATCGATTAATGAGTTGTTTACTAGGGGCAAATTGTGCTGAATATAGGATATGTATGTCTAACGTTCCTGCAAAACTTTTACAAAATGTAGCCGAGCAAACACCTAAAGCCATGGTTGCGATGTTGATTGTCTCTATTACTTACGCCTTAGTATTTAACATCTTCATTCCGTTTAATATTTTGATGACTTGGTTTTGTTTACAAATTCTCTTAGCAATATGCCGAGTTTATAATGCAAAAATGTTTGAAAAGCATTTAGAAAAAGAAGATGGAAAAAGACTCGCTAATGATGAAGTAATTTTTATCGCGCTTAATGTATTTCAAGCCTTTATGTGGACGGCATCATCGGTGATGTTAATAATTTATGCTCGTCAACCGTTTGAGTTTGTCGGTTTTATTCTAATTATCGGAATTGTCACAGCCGCAACATTATCGATGTCGTCTTTCTTTAAAGCCTATTTGGTGTTTTTCATTTTAATGATAACGCCGCAGATTGCTATTATGCTTTATTTTGGTGAATACCAACATTTTGCTTTATTGGCGTTTATTGTTAGCTATATTCCTGCAACCATTTTATTGTCAAAATCAATGTTAGATAGTCGTATATCTAGCATAAAAGCCCACGAGGATGTAGAAAAGAGCGCCGAAGAATTTCGTAGATTATCAATCATGGATAATCTAACTAACATATATAATCGACGCTATTTTTTTGAAATGGCCAAAAAGATAATGGCGATTGCTTCAAGACAACAAACTAGCGTTTCACTGTTAATGATTGATATCGATCACTTTAAAAAAGTGAACGATAATTATGGCCATCAAGCAGGTGATTTTGTATTAATACATCTCGCCAGAGTCGTAGAAGCTAGTATGCGAGAAAGCGACATTTTCGCACGAATTGGTGGTGAGGAATTCGCTATTTTACTCAACAATACATCAATGAATGATGCCAAGCGTATTGCTGAGAAAATACGAATTATCATTGAGAGTAAAGATTTCCTTTATAATACCATTTTGATTGATACAAGCGTCAGTATCGGTGTCGCTGAAATGACTCAAGAAATCACTACAATTGAGGCATTATATAAACAAGCAGATACCCATCTTTATTTAGCAAAAGGTCACGGCAGAAATAGAGTGTATCCAGTTTAGCTAAAACGGTTTTAATACATTTGAAATTCAAAATTAAAGGGGCTTTTCTCAATTCAAATTGCTATTTTTCAACCCATTGTGGCACCGTGATAGGCAGACCAAGTGGACGATATCCCAAATGACATTAAAGGATTTATTGGCGATATTTATCAAGCATCATTCAAATAGTAGCAACCACAGAGGGGAAAGGGCAGTTCTTGCTAAGCCAAGTACCAACTTAACCCGCAGTGAAGAGGTTTTGTTTGAAAAGTAAAAATCAAAATGAACATATACCTTCGAATAGCGATAAGGTTTTTGTAGGTTTGGTTATGCAAGCTAGTTTTGGGTAGATTTAAAATATAAATTATTTACATAGCCGGATTATAAACAATTTAGGCTTACCCCCAAGTAAACCTAAAAAGATATAAAGTAATGCGATTATAAGATTGGACAATTAAATCAGCCAATAAAAATAGTTAGAGTATCAATTTGTGTTGAACTTGAGTCTTTTAGTATGAAGATTTTACTATTTAATTTGGGTTCTAGACTATTTATTTTTGTTTGATTGAAATCATGATTTCAAGTACTTCTTGGTAAGAAATACGATATTCTCTAGACAGTTGTATGACTTTAGATTTGTAGGTTTGAACTTGCTCTTGCTTCTTTAAGGCTGATTTTTTTTGCTCAACCATTTCTGAAACGACTTCATTTAAAATGTTTAATCGACGTAAACTGTAATCAAGAGAGTCAAGATAAGTTTTCATTTGCAATTTGTTGCGGGCACTTTCAAGACTTTTAGTTGTTCTATTTTCGAAATCTAATTCATCAAAGGCGTTAATTACATTTTGTAAATTAATATCAGTCATATGGATAACTACTTAGGATTATGAGTAAATGAATGCTATTTAGCATGGGTACTCTCTATCTTCCATGAATAGTAACAGAGCATTATTGATAGTTTATTCAGATTAATGATTTGTTTCAATAGAGCATGACGTTTATATTAAACATTAATTTATTTACTTTAGTACAGGATGTGCAAAATGCTAGATTTATTACCTGATTTATTTGACCACTATGGTTCTGAATTAACCTTGATACCCGCCAATTGGCAAAGTTACGGCGCCAAACGGATATTTTATGGTGAAGTGGTTACGGTTAAGTGTTTTGAAGATAACTCTAAAGTGAAGTCAACGTTAGCAACCGCTGGTAAAGGTAAAGTGTTAGTGGTCGATGGCGGCGGCGTGTGTCGGCGTGCTTTGCTAGGTGACATGATTGCGGAGTCGGCGGCCAATAATGAATGGGAAGGTATCATCATTTTTGGTGCGGTAAGAGATGTGGGCACATTGTCGACCATTGGTATTGGTGTGCAGGCGCTAAGTGCTAATCCCATTAAAACAGAAAAAAAAGATGTTGGCCTTGTGAATATAAATATCGAGATTGCCGGTGTCTCAGTAAAACCTGCCATGATGATCTATGCCGATGAAAATGGCATAGCCGTTACTGAAAAACCTTTAGATTTAGCAGTATTAAGCTAAACTTAGATGAATTAATTTATTTTTACATTAAAAATCAATTTGCTTACAAGGATGCAAACATGAAGGCACTTAAATGGCTATTAGCTATAGTCGCTAGCGTAATCTTATTGCTGGTTATTTATTTAACGGTATTTTTTGATCCAAATAGTTTTAAACCACAAATTGTGGATGCCGTTAAAAAGCAAACTGGCCGTGATTTTGTCATTAGCCAAGACTTAAGTTGGAGCTTTTTCCCGACACTTGGGATTAACCTCGGTGGCATTTCACTATCCAACCCTGAGAACTTTTCTCCAAGTACATTAGTTGAAGTAAACCAAGCGGTCGCCAGTGTGGCATTAATGCCGCTTTTAAGCCAACAAGTGGAAATTGCACAATTATCCCTTGATGGTTTGACTATGAATATCGTCACTAAAAAAGACGGTTCAACCAGCTTTGATGGTTTGGGCGGTGCTGCATCACCTGAAACCACAACCGCGTCAGAACCAGCATCATCAGCTAATACACTCGAATTGCAAAGTTTACAAATCGGCGGCGTGTCTATTACCAATACCACCATCAACGTAATTGATGAAGCGGCAGAAACCAAACAAATATTTAGTTTAAATAGTTTAAACCTTGGTGAGTTTTCATTAGGAAACGCTGCAGACTTTGCTTATGAATTTACTGCACAAATGCCTGATATGATGCTGGCAAGTTCTGGTAATGGTCAATTGACCATTAGTGAAGATTTGACTCAGGTTATTATGGCTGATTTAACCATTAATACTGATGTGACCGGTGAGGCTATCCCTAATAAAAGTGTTAGCAGCCAGCTGATTACTGATATTAATGTGGCTTTAGATGCTAAAAAATTAGATGTTGCTATAAAACAATTGTCAGCGATGGACATAAGCGCCACTGGCGATGTTTCACTCAATTACGGCGCCACAATCCCTAAAATTAACCTGCAATTAGATGTCGGTGATATCGATGTTGATAAATTACTGCCGCCATCAGAGACCGAAGCTAAAGCAGAAGACACTGAACAAGTTGCAGCGAGCAAGCCAGCTGTAGAGCCTGATTTGTCCGCATTAAAAACCATTGATTTAACCTTAGGCATGTCGGTTAAATCAATCAAGGTCGCAAATCTACTCACTCAAAACTGGGTAATGAAAGCCAAGGTCAAAGATGGCGTCGCCGATTTAACTCAGTTTTCTGCGAATTTATATGAAGGTAGCATTAAAGCGACAGCCCAGCTTGATGGTCGTCAGAAAGTAGCTAGTTATCGCTTTGATGAAACATTAACGGGGGTGCAATTTAGACCGCTGTTAAAAGATGCGGCGGATATTGATTTAATTTCAGGAGCGGCAAATTTTAAAATTTCTGGTTCTGGTAAAAGTTTAATTCCAGATAACTTAAAGAAAAACCTGCTGGCACAGGGTAATTTCGAAATTGCCGATGGCTCGTTATACGGAGTGAATATCCCGCAAATGATCCGTAGTGCTCAAGATAAGTTAAAAGGGGATTTATCTGCAAAAAATACTGAAGAACTTAAAACTGATTTTACTAGTTTAACCGGTAGTTTTAGTTTGAAAAATGCTGTTGCGACTAACCCAGACTTAGCTATGGCGTCGCCACTCATTCGCCTTAGCGGTAATGGCAGTGCTAATATTGATAATGAAACTGTGGACTATAAGCTAACGACGTCAGTGGTGGGCTCATTAGCGGGTCAGGGTGGTGAAGATGCCTTAGCTGGCGTGGACATTCCGCTTACCATAACCGGCAGCATGAAAGATCCTAAATTTGGTATCGATACCAGTGCTTTATTAGATTCTAAACTTAAAGATGAAACCGATAAACTCAAAGGTAAGTTATTTAAGAAATTAGGTTTTTAATGATGTGATTAAGCCCACTTGGGCTTAGTCAGCGGCTATTTTTATCATAAGTAAAAATATCCAAGGGATCATGTTAACCAAGACTTTGGATCTTGTACTTCTTTAAACTTGGTATAGATGAGTTGATTACATCAAGTTTAAAAATCGCTATATAATAAAAAACGGCAAGGATCACCTTGCCGTTTTTTGTTTTAAGTCGCGAAATACTTACTGCGAAATTGCTAAGAAGTTAGCTTATAGACTCACTACGCATTGACCTTGGTGACATCCACAATCAATCTTAACATCTGTCCTGGCTGAATATACTTACTGTTTTGAAGTCTATTCCACTCGATCAAATCATTGACTGAAACGTTGAATTTACTGGCAATTCTAGCCAATGAATCCCCAGAGCGAACTTTGTAATTAACGGTTCTTTCTGCATTGTTTTTGCTACTTGATACTGCGCCAATCTTTAATTGTTTACCAATGCTTAAAGTGCCGTTTTTAGGCAGACGATTCCAGCGAATTAAATCATCAACACTGACATCATTTTTTCTGGCAATGACCCATAATGAATCGCCTGATTTAACCGTGTAAGTTTTAGTCTTAACTGAGCTTGGTTTTGCTTGTGCTAATAACTGTTCAGTTGTGAGGTTTGCGCCTTCAGCAGGAACTGGAATAATAAGGTACTTTCCGGCTCTAATATTATTATTTTTCAGGCCATTACTTGAACGAATAAAAGAAGCCGAAGTATCAAAACGCTTGGCAATATGGCTTACGGTATCGCCAGATTTAATTTGGTATCTATGCCAGTTCAATTTTGATTTAGGATCAAGGTTTGCAAGTTTTTGTTCAAACTGCGCCGCTTTATCAAATGGCACCACCAATGTATTAGGGCCATCAGGTGATGTTGCCCAGCGATCTAAACCTGGGTTTAATGCTTTTAATTCTTTAACTGGCATATTGGCTAAATCTGCCGCAAGTTTAAGGTCAATCTGGCTTTGGGTATCAACCACAGCAATATGCGGTTCATTACTGATTGGAGATAGTTTGATGCCATATTTGTCAGCATTTTTAACCACATCTGATAATGCAATCAGTTGCGGTACGTAGCGTTGAGTTTCTCTGGGTAATGATAGCGCCCAAAATTCAGTGCTTTTACCTGCGGCTTTATTACGGCGAACAGCATTATTTACTCGGCCTTCACCCGTATTATAGGCCGCAATGGCATATAACCAGTTTTGTCCGGTCCTATCGTATAAGTACTCTAAGAAGTCCAGTGCTGCAGTGGTGGATGCGGGAATATCACGTCTGCCGTCATACCACCAGTCACTTTTAACACCAAAGTAATTAGAAATAGGCGTAGTTAATTGCCATAAACCTGAAGCGGCACTCGCAGAGTAAGCTGAAGGGTCAAACGAGCTTTCAACAATAGGTAATAATGCTAGTTCAATCGGCAGATTACGTTTTTCTAATTCTTCGACAATATAATGTAAATACGGCTCTGCACGTTGAGAGACAATTTCTAAATGTCTTGGGTTCGCTAAATACCAGTCTCGATATTTATTCACCAGTTTTACATCATCAATTGGCATGGTAAGTTGCAAACGGATCCGTTGCCAAACATCGGTGATTTCAACCGGTGCTGCAACTTCGTCTACAACTTTTTCAGGCTTAATTGGCTGAGGAACGACAATCGGTGAAGGCTCGACTTTTGTTGGAGTGGCAGTTTGGCATGCGGTTAGAAATGCCAAGCTTCCAACAAAAAGGTATAAAGGTTTATGCATCTAAAAAAAATCCTAAATCTTGCAAAGCTGGCAGATCAAAGGCGTCTACCAAATGTGTTTGGTCAAAATTGAGGCGGCATTGTAGTGTAAAATGGCTTTAATGTCTTTGCTAACTTAGCAAGTGTCGCCGCGCTCAATAGCTTAAAAGTTATTTTTCCACTCTCTGAGTAAAGTAAACGTCTGTAGTGCTGTTGGTTTTTCAACTTGAAACTTAGCAGCGATGACTTGTTTTATTTCTTTACTGTTACTTCTTAAAAATGGATTTATGGCTAATTCTGTTGCGATTGTAGTTGGAATTGTAGCCATATTGTTATTACGAGATAAAGTAACTGACTGACTGTATTGCTGCAACGCTTTATTGTTAGGTTCTGCTTGTAACGCAAATTTAAGATTAGCCGCGGTATATTCATGGGCGCAGTAAACTTGGGTGTGAGGTGGCAAGTCAGCGAGTTTTGCTAACGAGTTTGCCATTTGTTCGGCTGTGCCTTCAAACAATCTTCCACAACCGCCGCTAAATAGGGTGTCTCCGCAAAATAACGCTTCACAGTTTACACTATCTGGCTGTTGATAAAAGTAAGCTATATGACCTAACGTATGGCCCGGCACACTAATGACTTTAAGCTTTGTATCAAGCTCCTTGAGTTTGAGTAATGGCTCGCCTTTTATTGGATGCGTAATACCGCTAATATTTTCACTTTCAGGTCCATAAACCTCGAGCTTATTATTAAAAGCCTGTTGTAATTGCGCAATGCCACCAGTGTGATCTGCATGATGGTGAGTGATTAATATCCCCGCCAGCTCTAATGGGGAGCCCTTGAGGTAATCGAGCACACTTTGGCCACAGCCAGGGTCAACAACATAGGCTTGATTGCTATTTTTTTGATGTATAAGCCAAATGTAGTTGTCATTAAACGCTGAAATACCGATGACTGAAAGCATGATTAAATCCATAAGTGAAATCTTACCGCTAGGTTAACGGATTATATGTAAAAGGCCAATAGAGTGAATATGCTTGGGCTGAACTAGGCTTGTATACTGTTACATTTAAAGTAAACAACTGGTTGAAGTGACTAAATAAGGTTATGTAAACGCGCTAATTAACAATAAATTTAACACTTTATTCGTCCCTTTTTTAAATGATATCAACTATGGGTAAAATGCTAACGACAAAGAGCCATAAGTCGTTATACTCAACCTAGGGCTTTTGAAATTAAGGGAGTATCAGGTTAATGTCGATAAATCAAAAACCACAATTATGGCAAGAGTTACCCTGTGGTGATGAGATTCAATTGGCCCTAGAACAAAAGTTAACTGATTGGTGGCCGAGGATTTTTGGTTACCATTTATTAAAGCTAGGTGCGCTTAGCGCTCAAGTGTCTAGTTTACATTGCAATATTGCGCGGCATTTTTCTATTCATGATGCCCAAGGCGCATCAATTCAAGCCGATCCCCATCATTTGCCCCTGCAAACAAGCACCATGGATGCCGTGCTGATGAGTTTTTTAATGGAATTTGAACATGACCCATATCGTTTATTACGGGAAGTTGACCGAGTAATGATTTCCGGCGGCTATATTTTTGTTTGTGGTTTTAACCCTGTCAGTACCACCTTTATGGGTAAGCTTCTACCTAAATATCAAACTCAATTACCTTGGTGTGGTCAGTTTTTTATGCCAGCGAGGGTAAAAGATTGGTTAGGTTTATTAGGTTATCAAATCCTGCAGGATGAACGTTTTATTTATCACCCTTTGCTTGGACAAATGAACCAAGGCCGCTGGTGGCAAAATAGATTAGAAAAGTGGTTACCAGGCGTTGGCAGTGTGTATTTGATTGTGGCCAGAAAAATGGAGTCGCCATTAACGCCCATCAGGGAAAAGCGAAAAGCGCGTACTCGTCAATGGGCGACAGCGCCGACAGCAGGCAGAGCTGGGCACAGTAAACATACTAAATTGCTCTCAAAATAAGCTAAAGCGTATAGCCAATAATATATTGGCTATACAACAGATTTGGGTTTTAGGCTTTGGCTTCAGGCAGATAATTAACATCAGCTTGCTGAGGTTTAGCTTCGGCGGCTTGCCTGGCTAAATCATCACAGCGTTCATTTTCAATATGCCCAGCATGTCCCTTAACCCAGCGCCAATCAATTTGATGCAGTTGACTGGCTTTATCTAACCTTTTCCATAAATCGACATTTTTAACTGGGGTTTTAGTTGAAGTTATCCAACCTTTTTTCTTCCAGCCATGGATCCATTGGGTGATCCCTTGACGCATATATTGACTATCACTGGTTAAGATGATTTTACACGGTTCATATAGCGCTTCTAACGCCACAATAGGCGCTAATAATTCCATCCGATTATTGGTCGTCAGCTTAAATCCATCAGACATTTCTTTGGTATGCTGCTTATATTTCATTACAATACCGTATCCGCCGGGACCAGGGTTACCCAGACATGAGCCATCAGTAAAGATATTGATAAGTTTTAGTTCTGACATCAAATTGTTACCATATACACAGCAATAAACATTTCGGCAATTATACCTAAATTATTATCAATTAATTGAGTTACCTATGAATATTATTTCAGGCGCCAGTCGCCAAATCATTTTAGATACTGAAACAACCGGTATGAATCAGGCAGGTGGCCCCGTTTATATTGGCCATAGAATTATCGAAATTGGTTGTGTTGAAGTGATTGACCGTAAACTAACCGGTCGTACTTATCATCAATATATCAATCCAGGTCAGTTAATTGATCCAGAAGCCATTGAAGTACATGGTATTACTGATGAACGAGTTGCTAAAGAACCGCGGTTTCATCAAATCGCACAAGAGTTTATCGACTTTATCGCCGGTGCTGAAATTGTCGCACATAACGCACCGTTTGATATCAGCTTTATGGATCATGAATTTAGTCAGCTTAGGCCCCAAGGCCCCAAGTCAGCAGATATCTGTGACATACTCGATTCGCTAGACATTGCAAAATACCTGCATCCTGGTCAAAAAAATAATCTAGATGCACTCAGTAAACGTTACGGTATCGATACCTCTAGGCGTACCTATCACGGCGCACTATTGGATGCTGAAATCCTTGCTGATGTTTACTTAGTGATGACCGGTGGACAAATTGGCTTTAATTTATCAAATGAAAAAGTGGGTCAAGAAGGTGGTGGCATACAATTAATTGATCAAAATGAGTTTAATCTTAAAGTGATCCAAGCAACGGCCGATGAATTAATATCACACGATGAAAGACTTGATTTAGTCAAAAAATCAGGCAAATGCCTCTGGAGAGGTGAAGCATAAAAGTGAGCTTAATGAAATCATACTGTCTGGCGGTTATTTTTATCTTAGTTGCTACCGTTACGCCACAATTGGCAACAGCGGTGCCTTATACCCAAGCAAGTGAGTTACAGAATAGATTTCGTATTGATCATATGGTCGATGAAGTGACCTTATTGGTGCAAAGAACTTATGGCTCCGCTCCAGTGATAATCGTGTTGCCTGACGGTTCCAAATGGTATTCCGAAAGGCACCCTGATAATGTCAATTGGGCCGATGGCTTAACTGGCGATATGATTAAAATCAACAATCCGATGCCCGGTCCTTGGCAATTAATCGGCAGTTTAGCGCCTAATTCCACTATCCAAAAAGTATCGCAACTTGAAATTGACGTTGAGCATATCCCCCAGCCTCTATTTCAAGGTGAACGTTTAAAAGTCACTGCTAAGTTACTTGGTGACGGCTTAACGGTTCGTCTGCCAGGGCTTGATTACATGTTCGAATGGACGGTTAAATTTACCAGCCATCATAAAAATACCGAAGCCAACTTTACTACCGGCACTGTTACAGTCGGTTCTTACAGAGATAATGGTGAAGGTTTGGATGAGATACCCGATGATGGGGTGTTTACGGGCAAACATAATCTAAATCAACCTTGGGGAAGCTACACCTTAAGTGTTGTCGCGCGAAATAATGTATTTGAGCGTGAAATTAGCTACCCAATCTATTTATCAGAAACTCCCATTCAAGTTGAAGTAATTGAACCCGCGGATAAATTAACCGGTGTTTGGCAGATTCAAATAAATGTTGATGACGAAATACTCAAACTTGAGCAAACCCATATTCAATTCGATATCGTTGGCCCTGCAGGGCTTAAGTTACCGATTGTTGTTAATGAGCTCACTGAAACACCAGCTTTAGTCGCGATACCGCAAGTGACCGATTTTGGCAGTTATAGAATCAAAGGCAGTGTTGCCTCAACCAGTATTGCAGGGCGTGAGTTAATACTGGATTTACCGGAATTGTTTTTTAATTTAATTGAACCGCCTCAACCTCCACCCAGCGCTGAAGAGTTAGCTGCAAGAGCTGCGCAGCTAGCAGCGCAAGAAGAGCAAGCTGCAAAAGATAAGGCTATCGTGTGGATTGCATCGATTAATGGCCTACTGTTAATCATAGGAGGGGTAGGGTTAATTTTTTGGCGTAAGAAACTTGCGTTAAATAAAGCACTGGCAACAACCAAATTAAGACTTGAACAAGAAGCTGCGAAAAAAGGTGATATCACTGCTGCTATTGATGATTTTGATTTAACCATGCCAGATGAAAAATAATTGTTTGCTGCTAATTATATTAGCTTAGATTAAATTGATCTCTTTTTAGTCAAAAAGTTTATAACTTAATCGCTGCTGTATGTTTTTTAGCTAAACGGATAAAAACTTAAAAAAAACTGTTGACGGTTTTTGACGACGACCTTATTATTCGTGCAACTTAAGTGGAGCGGTAGTTCAGTTGGTTAGAATACCGGCCTGTCACGCCGGGGGTCGCGGGTTCGAGTCCCGTCCGCTCCGCCA